>CAZPZQ010000004.1:22338-38328 GCA_964590745.1 uncultured Mycobacterium sp.
CTGTATGACGGGGCCGCGCTGGCGGGGCGCGGCTGTGTGTACGTGTCGGTCAACTACCGGCTCGGCGCTTTGGGCTGCCTGGACCTGTCGTCGCTGTCGACACCGGACATTCCGTTGCAGAGCAACCTGTATCTGCGTGACCTGGTGCAGGCGTTGCACTGGGTGCGCCAGAACATCGCGGTGTTCGGCGGTGACCCCGACAACGTCACCATCTTCGGCGAAAGCGCCGGCGCCCATATCGTTACGACTCTGCTAGCGGTACCCGCCGCCGAGGGGCTGTTCACCCGCGCCATTGCCGAAAGCCCGGCGTCGGGCATGGTGCGTTCGCCGGCTCAGTCCGCCGAGTTCGCCAGTCGGTTCGCCAAGTTGCTCGGGGTGCGCAACTCCGATGCCGCCCACGTGTTGTTGCGAGCATCCCCGGCCGAACTGCTGGCGGCACAGGACCGGCTGATCGCTGACGGTTCCCGAAACATGCTGGGCGCCTTCCCGATCGGCCCGGTTTACGGTGATGACATTCTCCCAATGGATCCAGTCCGGGCGATGCGCAGCGGTGCAGCCCATCGGGTACCGCTCATCGTGGGCAGCAACGCCGACGAGGGTCGGTTGTTCACCCGGTTCCTGCGGTTGTTGCCGACGACGGAGTCGAAGATTGAGGCGCTGCTGGCCAAAACCGATCCGGCGATACGGGATCGCATCACCGCCGCCTACCCCGACTACCCGAATCGGGCCGCGTGCGTCCGCCTCGGCGGTGACTTCGCCTTCAACTCCGCGGTCTGGCAGACCGCCGAAGCGCATGGCACCCACGCGCCCACTTATCTGTACCGGTACGACTTCGCGCCCCGAGCGCTGCGCTGGTCCGGGCTGGGCGCCACCCACGCGACGGAGTTGTTCGCCGTGTTCGACATCTACCGCAGCCGGTTCGGCACGCTGCTCGCGCCGGGCGCAGAGCGGCGGACAGCGCTGCAGGTCAGCGATCAAGTTCAGCACCACTGGCAGCGCTTCAGCCGAGACGGAGCGCCCGGTGATGGCTGGCCGGCTTACACCGACACCGACCGCGCGGTGATGGTGTTCGACCGACGGTCCGGCATCGAGTTCGACCCGCATCCCGAACGCCGGACGGCATGGCAGGGTTTCTCCCTGACGCACTGATGGGTTGATGGGGGAGAGGTACGGTGCCTAGCCGACGTCCGATCGTGGTGATGGGTGTCTCCGGCTCCGGCAAGTCGACGGTGGGCGCCGCCCTAGCCAAGCGGCTCGACGTGCCGTTCGCCGACGCGGACAACTTTCACTCGGACACGAATATCGCCAAAATGACCGGCGGGGAACCGCTCGATGATGCCGACCGATATCCGTGGCTGGAGCGCATCGGTGAATGGCTGGCCCGGCACAGCGACGGCGGCGTGGTGAGTTGTTCGGCGCTCAAACGCCGGTACCGCGACCAATTGCGTCGGCACTGCCCTAATGTGACGTTCCTGCACTTGAGCGGGTCGGCGTCGTTGATCGCCCGCCGACAGGCTCACCGAACCGGCCACTTCATGCCGACGGCGCTGTTGAGGTCGCAGTTCGACACCCTGGAACCGCTCGGCTCCGACGAGAATGGCGCCACGCTCGACGTTGGTGCGGACGTCGACGCCATCATCGATTCCTATCTGACCCGCACCGAGCCACCCGGCGCGCCCGGTCCGGTCAGCCCTTGACTACCTGGGTACCACCCGCCAGTTCGTCGTGTTTGCCCTGCTTGGTGGGGCTGCCGTTGATGGTCACGGCAATGACGACGTACGCGACGAACGCCAGCAGACTACCCAGATAGGGCACTACGGCCAGCAACGTGAACGAGTTGCGGATGGCCGACTGCCGGGCATCCGGTTTCGCCAGCCCACCGGGGCCACGCACGGAAAGGCCGAACAGGCGCTTGCCCGGACTGGAGCCTTGGGTGGTCTCAAACAACACGAAATACCCGAACGTCAGCACACCGGAGAACAGGCCGGTCACCAAGAACCAGTAGTCGTTGTCCAGAAAGAACAACGTCAGGAAGAACGCCACGATGTTGATCAAGATGCCGTCGATCAGCCGAGCTAGAAACCGCGCGCCCAGCCCCCCCGGCCGTCCCGGCGCCGGTCGTGGCGGATGCGGGCCGGGTTGCCCGTAGCCGGGTAAGCCCGCGTCGAAATCTCCGGTTGTCATCAGGTGCACTCCTCGCCGAACTGATCTGGGTGTGCGCGCCAATGTACCGGGGCGGCTGGCCGGGCGCGCCGGATCAACTCACCGCCACGGGAGCCGTCGAGAGGGGTCCACTAATCCGGCGCCGCGTTCACGGGCCGTCGCGGCCAGTTCGCCGCCCCACTCCCGGGCGGCTTCGGCCAGTTCGCCGCCCCGCTCGCGGGCCGCGTCCACCAGCGGTGCACCCTTTTCTGCCGCCGCGCCCGCCAACTCGCGGCCACGCTCAGCACCCAGGTGGACACCGTGGCTGAGCTTCTCACCGAGGTGTGGGCCAGACCCGCCACCGAGCGGGCCGGCGGTTACCACCTCGGACAGTTGTCGGGCCACCCGTCGGCCCCGCCAGCCCAGCGACGGTTTCCCCGCAGTATCCGCCGAGGCGATAACCAGCCCGCCGAGCAGGCTCACGTCGGTCAGAAAATCTGCTCGCAGCTGCGCTCTGCGGTCCGGATCATCTTCGTTCCAGAACATATGCGCCCCGAGTCGGCCGGGAACCACCGTGCAGGCCAGCGTCGCCGACGCGAAGCGGGGCAGCTTTCCGCTGGCCAGCAGCAGGCCGGCGGCGATCTGGACGGCCGCATTGATCAGGGCGAATCCTTCGGCATCGGTCGGAATATTCGCCGAAACCGGGTTCGCCAGCCGACGTATTCCGTCCAAGGTGGGCCGTGCCGCGTCGCCGGCCGCGCCGGGGTTCCGCAGCGAGTCCACCCCCTGACCAATGAACGTCGCGGCCAGTAAGGGTCGGGCAATTCTGCGCAATAACATGACCGCCGGGTTCCCGGGCCGGCTCCGACGCAAACGCCACGACGTTCTTGCGACCCCCGTGCAGGTCGCAGCATCGGCGATACGGTGGTCAGTATGCGGGCCCTGATCATCACCGATGTGCAGAACGACTTCTGCGAGGGCGGAGCGCTGGCCGTCACCGGAGGCGCGGCCCTGGCCCGTGCGATCAGCGGCTACCTCGCCACGGACCATGGCTATCGCCACGTGGTGGCGACCCAGGATTTCCACATCGACCCGGGTGAGCACTTCTCCGACACCCCCGACTACATGTCGTCCTGGCCGCCACACTGCGTCGCCGGCACTCGCGGTGCAGAGTTGCACCCTGCCCTGGAGGCTGCACCAATCGAGGCAATCTTTCGGAAGGGCGCCTACGACGCGGGCTACAGCGGCTTCGATGGCGTCGATGAGGCCGGCACACCGCTGGCGGATTGGCTGCGCGGCCGCGGCGTCGACGCGGTCGACGTGGTCGGCATCGCCACCGACTACTGCGTGCGCAGAACTGCCGAGGACGCGGTACGTGCCGGTTTCGCTGCCCGGGTGCTGCCGGAGCTGACGGCAGGGATAGCCGCCGAGTCGACCGCAGCAGCGGTGGCGGCGATGCGCGCTGCCGGCGTCACGGTGGTCGAGGCGGCCTGATGACCGCGGCACAGCCGGATCTGCTGGCACTTGCCGAGCGCTCACCGCAATACGCCGCAGCCCATGACCGGGCCGGCTGGGTGGGCCTGTTCACCGCCGACGGCCGGATCGAAGACCCGGTCGGATCTCGACCCCACGTCGGATGGGAGCAGATCGGCCGGTTCTACGACACCTTCATCGATCCGCGCGACATCAGGTTTCACCGCGACCTCGATATCGTCGGCGATTCCTTCGTGATTCGTGACCTTGGCCTGGAGGTCGCGATGGGGCCGGCGGTGACGATGCATATTCCCGCGATTCTGCGCTACGACCTGCGCCAAACCGACGGGCACTGGAAGCTCGCCAGATTGCGCGCGTACTGGGAGCTGCCGGCCATGCTGGTGCAGTTCTTCCGACACGGTCGATCGGCTCTGCCGGTGGGCGCACAACTTGCCTCGGCGATGCTGCGCAATCAGCGATTAACTGGGATCGCCGGGTTTGCGGCGGGCTTCCGGCGGCCGGGTGCTGAGCAAAAACGTTTGGTGGACACGTTCATCGATGCGATCGCGCGGCCCGCTAGTTCCAGCGCGACGAAATCACTATCACCCGGTGCCACAATCATTTACGGTAATAACGGCACAACGGACGCTGCTGAACTCGGCGAACACCTAGCCGGCGCCTGCGCCACGAAGATGATCGGCGCGGGATCCACGGTCGCGGCTTCGGTCAGCTCCGCGCAACGACGCGGTGTGTTGTTCGCTCACCTGGGCCGACGGGGCCGCACTATCACCGGGATCGAGTACTTTCCGGGCTGACGGCCGCGTCTTTGCGCTGACCGAAGGAGCAGGACTGATGCCTGACGATCAACCAAGCGGCACGGCCCGATTGGCGTTGGCGAGCCTGCTCGACCGCAACCAACGTCAAGGTGTGGTCGACCGACGCATCGCCATCGACGACTGGGCCGGCGGGATGCCGCAAGAAAAAGCCCGGGTGCCCTCGATCCGATTGGGCCGGCGGTGGTTCAGTTCACTGTGGCTGCTCCCCATCGGGGTGGCCGGGCTGATCGCCGCCATCGCGTTGGCGCAGCAGCTTCGTCAATACGGTTGGATGCAGAACTTCATCGCAACCTATCCGGGCGCCGGAACCGATCAGACCAGCTTTGCACCGTCGGTGAACTCGGGATTTCCGGCGTGGCTGCGCTGGCAGCATCTGTTCAACATCGTGTTCATGATGTTCATCATCCGAGCGGGGTTGCAGATTCTGGCGGACCATCCGCGGCTGTATCTCGACGGAGGCTGTCGGCCGGGGTCGGCGTGGTTTCGAATGCGGGACCTGGTGCCCGCCGAACGGCTGAACCAGGACGACGCGGCCCACGTATGGACCGCGAAAGACGACTCGGTCGCGCTACCGAAATGGTTGGGAATACCCGGCATCCGACACAGCATCGGGTTAGCCCGGTGGTGGCATTTCAGCTTCGACCTACTGTGGCTGGCCAACGGATTTGTTTTCTACGTCCTGCTTTTCGCCACCGGGCAGTGGCACCGACTGGTCCCGCGGTCGTGGGATGTTTTTCCCAACGCGGTGTCGACCGCGGTTCAATACGCGTCGCTAGATTTCCCGTCGAACCAAGGATTCACCAACTACAACGGCCTGCAGATGCTTGCCTACTTCACCACGGTATTCGTCGCGGCGCCGCTGGCATTCGTCACCGGCTTACTGCAGGCGCCGGTGGTGGCCGCCCGATTCGGTTTCGGGCGAGGGCTGTTCAACCGGCAGGTGGCGCGCACCGTGCATTTCACGATCCTGCTGTGGATGGTGTTCTTCATCATTGCGCACACCATCATGGTGTACACCACCGGCTTGGTGGGGAACCTGAACCATATCGTTTTGGGCACCAACACCGAATCGTTTTGGGCGCTCGCTATTTACCTAGTGGCGATGATCATCATCACGGTCATGTGGCTGGCAGCGTCTCCACTCACCCTGCGCTACCCCGGCGTTGTCCAAGTAGTCGGCCGCCGCATGGTGGGCTGGGTCAAATTTCTGATGGAGTGGGCGCATCCGAGCGCAACGTACTCCGAAGACGACATTTCCCCATACTTCTGGGTCAACGGCACCATACCCAAGTCTGACCGCTACCGGCGTATGCAGGAGTCGGGTTGGCGGGATTACACGCTGCGCATCGAAGGGTTAGTCGAGAAGCCGGTCCGCCTTTCCTACGACGACCTCCGAAAGTTGCCGAAACACGAACAGATCACCCAACACTACTGCATCCAAGGTTGGTCCGGCGTGGCCAAGTGGGGCGGCGTCCGGATGGCGGACATCCTCGAGCTGGTGCGACCGCGGACCGAAGCCCGCTGGGTGGTGTTCTACTCCATCGCTGAAGGTCCGGGCACACCGGACGAGGGTCGCTACTACGACTGTCACCCGATCGAGCACATGCGTGAACCGACCACACTGCTGGCCTATGAGATGAACGGCGCCCCACTCAACGAGACCCACGGGGCGCCGCTGCGCCTGCGTAACGAGCGCGAGTTAGGTTTCAAACAAGTCAAGTGGATCGAGGCGATCGAGTTCGTGGAGAGCTTCGCCAACCTCGGGCTGGGCCAGGGTGGATACAACGAAGACCACGAGTTCTACGGCTACCGCATGCCGATCTGATTCGACCGTCGAGCGCAGTCCGGTGCGCTTAAGCTCAACGGATGCCAAATTTTCGGATCGCTGAAGCCGCTGAGCTGCTCGGGGTCAGTGACGACACCGTCCGGCGGTGGATCGACTCAGGCCGGCTGTCCGCGACGGTCGGTGACAGCGGGCCTCGCATGATCGACGGTGCGGTGCTGGCCCGGTTTGCTCAGGAGCGGGCCGCCGTTGAACCGGTATCGCGGAACCCGGTAGTCGGCCAGTCCGCGCGCAACCGCTTGGTCGGCCTGGTGACCGGCGTGACGCGCGATACCGTGATGGCGCAGGTCGACATTCAAGCCGGACCGTTCCGACTGGTGTCGCTGCTCAGCCGAGAGGCTGCCGACGAACTGCACCTGCAGCCGGGCAGCCTGGTGATCGCGTCGGTCAAGGCCACCAACGTGGTTGTCGAACTGCCCAGAAGGGCCGGCCCGGCCGGGCATACCGATCCGGCCGCCGACTTCGGGTAGTCGCTCGACGGTCACCGGCTGACCACCAACAGCAGGCTCAGCGACGTCGCCGACAACAGCAAAAAGCCGGCGGGAACCGCGATGTTGGAGAACACTCGGGCCCGGACGTGGGCGGCAACGGCGCCGATGAAGAACGCCGCCAGGCCTGCGGCCGCCGCAACACCGATGACCGGCCATCCCAGCAGCGGGGCGATCAATCCAACGCCACCGGCCAGCTTCAGCGCCCCCAGCGTCGGCAACCAGGAACGCGGCACGCCCACCCGGGCGGAGTTGGCCAATACGAATTCTGCCGGGATGAAGTCGGCCACCGCGACGCTCACGGTGGCGGTCGCGGTGATCGCCGCGACAACCAGGTACGCGGTGCTCGCGGGACCGGTCGGCAGGATCGGTAAGCTCATAGCGTTGGTCTCCTTCCGAGGTGGGGTGTGGTTACTTCTCTGACGGTTCCGGCCCAGGAAAGGTGACCCGTGACAACGCTGGAGGACCTGGCTCAACGATTCGATGCAGACCGCTCCCACCTTCGGTCGGTGGCGTTTCAGCTGCTCGGCTCGGCGGCTGACGCCGAGGACGCGGTTCAGTCTGCCTGGCTGAAAGCCAGCCGCGCCGATCTCGGTGCCGTGCAGAACTTAACCGGCTGGTTCGTTACCACCACTGCACGCGTCGCGATTGATCAGTTGCGGGCCCGGCAGCGCCGGGCCGAACAACCAGTCGACGACCCGGAAGTCTTGGACCGTACCGGCGAGTTAGCGTCGGCTGCCGCCGATGAGGAGGTGCTGCTGGCTGACTCGGTCAGCCGTGCGCTGTTGGTGGTTGTCGATCAGCTCTCGCCGGCGCAGCGGGCGGCGTTCGTCCTGCACGATGTGTTCGATGTGCCGTTCGAGACCATCGGCGGCCTGTTGGACCGGTCGGCCAGCGCAGCCAAGAAGCTGGCCAGTCGGGCTCGCGCTCGACTGCACAGCCAGCCTGTCGCTGACGCGCTCCAAAGCCCCGAGCACATCAAAATCGTGACGGCGTTCCTGTCGGCGGCTCGAGGTGGCGACGTCACGACGCTGCTTGAACTGTTGGCTCCGGGCGCAGTTCGCACGGTCGACCGGATCCTGGTTCCCGACGACGTACCCGGTCAGGTACGGGGCGCCGCCGACATCGCCGAAGAGACCCGGCGGTTCACCGAACGCGCCCGGGTCGGCGCGGTGGTGCTCATCGACGGCGCGCCG
The DNA here is from genome assembly GCA_964590745.1 of uncultured Mycobacterium sp. GTDB lineage: Bacteria > Actinomycetota > Actinomycetes > Mycobacteriales > Mycobacteriaceae > Mycobacterium. The sequence goes on from CAZPZQ010000004.1 coordinate 30,317, forward strand.
GGCATCGCCATCGCTCCCGGCGGCCACCTCGTCGCACTCCTGCGCATCGGCATCGGAGCCGACGACCGCATCCACAGCATCGACATCGCCGGCGACCCGGGCAGGCTGCGCGACGCCGTGCTGACGTTGCCGTAGCCGATCGAGCCCGGCGTCGCGCCGCCGATTGCCGGTGGCCACCGACAAACTCGGATGTGATCGCCACTGCCGCGTAATCTGCAACTATTCGAGTTCCTTCGAGAGGAGGTTCGCCGTGTCGGAGCTTGCCCACCTGCCGCGTGGTCTGCTGAGCCTAGAGCAATGGGACGCACTCGATTTCGACCGGAGCCGACGGTGGGAACTCAGTGAGGGAACCCTGATCATGTCGCCGCGCCCACATCCGCGACATGAGCGCATTTCCCGCAGGGTGACGCGGCTACTCGAAGACCATCTTCCGGCTGGGCTTGAAGCGGTCCCCGAGATTGAGGTGACGACGAGCGCATCGTTTCCGCCCAGCGCGCGCGATCCGGACATTGTTGTGGTTCCTGACCATGTGTTCGAGCGTCGGCCGGCACGTGTTCCGGCTACCGACGTGGTGCTCGTTGTCGAGATCGTATCGCCGGGGTCTCGCGGAACCGGCCATGTGATGAAGCTGCACGAGTACGCCAAAGCCGGTATCGAGAACTACTGGATCGTCGACCCCGACGGGCCGGCTCCTGACCAATTTCTTGCGTACCGCCTCGACGGCGAAAGGTACCGACAGCTCTCGGTGTTCGACGGAGACCGGATCCAGGTGGATAAGCCGATCGGCATGGAATTCACCCTGGATGTACTGATCAGTCGGTAAGACCGGCGCAACGTCGCGCGGCGATGCTTGGATGGGTCCACGACCACCGTCGCGACCCATCACAGCACACCCAAAGGGGACAACCCGTGCCGGAGCAGCAAGCAGCTGGCCAGGACCGACAACCAGAACCGGCCGTGACGGCGCGCGGCATTTCAGCGACCGGACCGTGGGGCCCGGTATTCGGCCCGCTCGATCTGGACATCGATGCTGGTGGAGTCACTGCGCTGGTCTGCCCGGCCGGGCAGGCTCGGACCGCGCTGATGATGACGCTGGCGGGCCGGATGACACCGTCGACGGGCACCCTGACCGTATTCGGACAAAGCAACGCCCGCGGCATCTTCACCGTGTCCGCGCTGGCCGGCATCGAAGAACTCGATTCGGTCTTCGAGTCGGTGACGGTCCGGGACCTGATTACCGAGCAACTCCGCTGGGATGCCCCGTGGCACCGGCTCGTGCGTCGGGCCGGCGACGCAGAGCTGGCGACGGTATGCCGGCCGGTGTTCGGTGAACTGCCGCTGCCCCGACTCACCGCATACGTCGAACAGCTCAACGAACTCGATGGATTACTGCTGCGCATCGCGCTGGCCAACACCGACCGCCCGGCACTGCTGGTCGTCGGCAGCGTCGATCAGGTGACCAGTGACGAATACCGGGAAACGCTGATCCGCCGGCTGGTCGCGTTGGGAGAGAACCAGACCGTGGTCACCGCCACCGTCAACGGCATACCGGACGGGCTCGGTGTTCGAGCGCAGCTTCCGGTCGAGCACCTGGACCACGCCGAACTCACCTCGCACGGTCGACCCGAGAAAGGGGCCAACTAGACCATGCTCGCCGGAATGTCGCTGGGCACCGACCTTAAGCGCTACTCCCGCGGCACCATGCCGCGGCTCGCCTTACTCACCATCATCGTGCTGCCGCTGCTGTACGGCGCCATGTACCTGTGGGCGTTTTGGAATCCCTTTGCTGCGATCGACAAGATCCCGGTCGCGCTGGCCAATGAGGATCGCGGCGCGACGGTCACCGGCAAGCAGCTGCACGCCGGTGACCAAGTGGCAGAAGCGTTGGTGAACTCCAAACAGCTTGACCTGCACCAAACATCGGCGAGCCAAGCCGCTAAGGGCGTCGGCGACGGCAGCTACTACTTCTCGATCACGCTGCCGCCGGACTTCAGCGCGGCCGTGGTCTCGCCAGCGGGGCCGGATCCCCGGAAGGCGCAGATCCAGTTCAGGTTCAACGACGCCAACAACTACCTGGCGTCGGTCATGGGTCAAAACGCCGCCCGGGAAGTCCTCAACGAAGTCAGCGCAAAAGTGGGCGAGCAGGTCATCGGGACGGCGCTGAGCCAAGTTACCGACGGCGTCAAGGACGCCTCTGATGGAGCCGGCCGACTGGCGGACGGCTCCCGAACCCTGGCGGAAAACTTGGCGGTCGCGCGGGACGGCTCAGCAACGCTCGCCAACGGCACCCGCCAGCTCTCCACCGGAATCCAGCAGGCCACCGATCCGCTGCTGAAAATGATGGACGACCTAACCGGGCCGGCCGCGATGGGACTGGACCCGAATCAGGCCGGCGCCGCGGCGACTCGACTCAGCAGCAGCGTCAAAGACGTCGCCGACCGGATTGCGGCGTTGAACGTCAACTATCAGCAGGCCGCCGGCATCGTCAACCAGGTGGTGGACGGCTTGCGGGGCAACCCGGATCCCGCCGTTCGAGGCCTGGGCGATACGCTGGCCGGCGCGCAGCGGCTGCTCAACGCCAAGGGACTGGACCCAACCACCGACGACGGACTAGCCCGGTTGCGCACCGATGCGCAGCTGCTGGAAAACGACCTGGCCGATCCGAATAGCCGGTTGCGGACGTTTATCACCCACGCACTCGACGGCGGGCTGAAGTCCGACCTGGCCGCGTTGCGTAGCGGTGCCGCCGCCGTGGATACCGGCGCGCACGACCTCAACAGCGGACTGGCGCAGTTGGCAGATGGAGGTGACAAACTCACGGCCGGCGCGCAGCAACTGGCAAGCGGACTGGGCGAGGCCGCCGACCGAGTCTCCACCCTGACCGACCAACAACGCGTCGAAGTCGCTCACATTTTGGCGAGCCCGGTCGGTGTGGGGATGGATTTCACCCATCATGCCGCTACCTTCGGCACCGGGTTCGCGCCGTTCTTCCTGCCGCTGGCATTGTTCATCGGAGCATTGATCATCTGGATGTTGTTGACGCCATTACAAACCCGCGCTATCGTCGGCGGGCTCGGCGCGTTGCGGGTGGTGTTGGCGTCCTATTGGCCGGCGTTGCTGCTCGGCGTGTCCCAGGTGGTGTTGATGTACGCGGTGGTGCACTTCGGCGTCGGCCTGCAAGCCAAATACGCTGCAGGCATGGTCGGCTTCCTCATCCTGGTCGCGGCCACGTTCGTGGCGTTGATTCAGGCGTTCAATGCGGTGCTGGGTGTCGCGGTGGGTCGCGTTGTCACACTGGCGTTCTTAATGTTCCAGTTGGTCTCTTCCGGTGGTGTCTACCCGGTGGAGACAACCGCGAAGCCGTTCCAAATCTTGCACCCCTACGATCCGATGACCTATGCGGTGAACGGCCTGCGGCAGTTGACGGTCGGCGGCATCGATGCCCGGATGTGGCAGTCGGTGGGCGTCCTGGTCGCCATCCTCGCCGCGTCGCTGGCGGCCAGTGCGTGGGCCGCCCGACGAGATCGTCAGTACACGCTGGAACGACTGTATCCGCCGATCGAAGTGTGACGCCCAGGTGCGGCGAAGAACGTTGCTACGCGGCGCCGGTGTCATCGGCGCGGCCGCGCTGGCACCCTGGCCCGCTGCGTGCCCCGGCACCGACAACGCCCTGACCTTCTTTTTTGCGGCAAACCCGGAAGAGGCCGACGCCCGGCTGAAGATCATCGAAGCGTTCCAGCGGACGCACCCCGGGATTCCGGTCCGCGTCGTGCGGTCCGGGGGAGACCCGATGCAGCAGATCTCGACGTTCTGCGCCGGCGGCAAGTGCCCCGACGTGCTGATGGCCTGGGAGTTCAGCTACGCCGGCCTGGCCGATCGGGGCGTGCTGCTGGATCTGGCCCCGATGCTGGCTCACGACCGCACCTTCGCCGGTCAACTAACGGCTGACAGCATCGCCGCGCTGTATCAGACCTTCGGCTACAACGGCGGTCAGTACGCCTTGCCCGAGCAGTGGTCCGGTAATTTTTTGTTCTACAACAAGAAACTGTTCGCCGACGACGGTGTGCCGCCGCCGCCGACGCGTTGGCAACAGCCGTGGAGTTTCACCGCATTCCTCGATACCGCAACCGCTCTCACCAAGCGGAACCGCGCCGGCCAGACCACCCAGTGGGGGTTCGTCGACACTTGGGCGCCGTCCTATTCGGCCGGATTGTTCGGCATGAACAACGGCACCCCGTGGTCCACCCCGCGAATGAATCCAACGCGGTTCAATTTCGGCGACGACAACTTCATCGACGGCGTTCAGTTCTATGCCGATCTGGCCAACGTGCACCGAGTGGCACCGGTTGCCTCCGATACCCAGTCGATGTCCACGATGGATCTCTTCTCTTTGGGCAGGGCAGCGATGGCATTGGGCGGGCATTGGCGCTACCAAACCTTCGCTCGGGCCGACGGTTTGGATTTCGACGTCACGGTGTTGCCGACCGGACCGAAGGCCCGCAACCGAGGTGAAATCGCCCGCTCCAACATCGGCACGACCGGACTGGCCATCGCCGCCAGCAGTGGTCACAAGCAACAGGCCTGGGAGTTCATCAAGTTCGCTGCCGGACCCACCGGGCAGGGCTTGATCGGGGAGTCGGGATTGTTCGTGCCGGTGCTCAAGTCTGCCATCGAGTCACCCGGTTTCGTCGCTGCGCATCCCGGCGTCGACAATCTCGAAGTCCTGACCGGCGGTCCGGCCCACTCGGAAGGCTTGCCGATCACACCGTACTGGCAGAAAGTGAACGCCCTGATGGATCGGGCGTTCGGACCGGTGCTGCGCGGCAAGCGGCCCGCAGCAACACTGAAGACGGTACTGTCGCCGCAGATCGACGAACTGCTGAGCAACCCATGACGTCCACCGGTCGACGTGCCCGCGCCGGGCGGTTGTTCGTCGCGCCGAATCTGGCCGCGGTGGCGGTATTCATGCTGTTTCCGCTTGGGTTTTCGCTGTACATGAGCGTTCAGCGTTGGGATCTGTTCAGTCCGCCGACGTTTGTCGGGCTGGCGAACTTTCGCGATTTGTTCACCGCCGACCCGCTGTTCCTCATCGCGATCCGTAACACAACCGTCTTCACCATCGGCACGGTGGTGCCGACCTTGTTGATCAGCCTGGCAGTGGCCGCGGTGCTGAATCAGAAGATCAAGGGCGTCGGCGTGTTTCGCACCATCGCCTTTCTCCCGCTGGCGGTCTCGGCAGTGGTGATTGCGGTGGTGTGGCAGTTCGTGTTCAACACCGACAACGGACTGCTCAACATCGTGCTCGGCTGGGTCGGAATCGGCCCGGTCCCGTGGTTGATTGACCCGAACTGGGCGATGGTTTCGCTGTGCCTGGTCAGCGTGTGGAAGAGCGTGCCGTTTGCCACCGTGATCTTGCTGGCCGCCATGCAGGGTGTGCCGGACGCCCTGCACGAGGCCGCCCGGATCGACGGCGCCGGCGAACTGCGCCGGTTCGTCTCGATCACCGTGCCGATGATCCGCGGCGCGGTCTCATTCGTGGTGGTTATCTCCGTCATCAGCGCATTTCAGGCGTTTGACCTGGTGTACGTACTCACCGGCAGCAACGGAGGCCCCGAAACCGGCACCTATGTGCTGGGAATCATGTTGTTTCAGCAGGCGTTCGCCTTCCTGGATTTCGGATACGCATCCGCACTGGCCTGGGTGATGTTTGCCGTCCTGCTGGTGTTGACGGTGCTGCAACTTCGACTGTCCCGCCGAAATGCGGTGGGACAATGAGACAACGGGGCATCACGCGCCTGCTTGGCAGCTACGCCGCGCTGGCCGCCATCGCGGCATGCGCGTCGTTCCCCATCTTGTGGGCACTGACGGGTTCGCTGAAAAAGCAGGCCGAGGTGAGCCAGCCCATCTTGCTTCCCGCCCACCCACAATGGTCGAACTACGCCGATGTGTTCACCCGAATGCCGTTCGCGCGGATGTTCTTCAACACCGTGCTCTATGCCGGCTGCGTAACGGCCGGGCAAGTGTTCTTCTGCTCGCTGGCCGGTTACGCGTTCGCCCGACTCCCGTTCACCGGTCGGGACACCTTGTTCGTCGGATACCTCGCAACCCTGATGGTCCCGCTGACGGTCACGGTGATCCCGCAGTTTATCTTGATGCGGGTGTTCGGCTGGACCGACACCATGTGGGCAATGATCGTGCCCGGGCTGTTCGGCAGCGCGTTCGGCACCTACCTGATGCGGCAGTTCTTCCTCACTCTGCCAGTCGACCTGGAAGAGGCCGCCATTTTGGACGGCTGCACACCGTGGCAGATCTACTGGCGCATCCTGCTCCCGCACGCCAAACCGGCGGTCATGGTATTGGCGGTGCTGACCTGGGTCAACGTCTGGAATGACTTCCTGTGGCCGCTGCTGATGATCCAACGCAAGGCTATCGCCACGCTTACCCTCGGACTGGTGTGGATGCAAGGCCAGTATGTCGCCGAGTGGCCGGTGCTGATGGCCGCGTCGATGTTGATCCTGGTGCCGCTGGTCATCATCTACGCCGTCGCGCAGCGAGCCTTCGTCAGCGGCATTGCGGTCACCGGATTCGGCGGCCGGTAACTCGGGCTGGCGTCATGGCATCGGTAACGTTCGAGCAGGTGACCCGCCGGTATCCCGACAGTGATCACCCGGCGCTGGACCGATTGGACCTGGCCATCGACGACGGCGAGTTCATGGTGCTGGTCGGACCATCCGGATGCGGCAAGACGACGACGCTACGCCTGTTGGCCGGACTGGATGCGGTCGACTCCGGGCGGATCCGCATCGGTGGTCGCGATGTCACCGGCGTCGACCCGCAAGACCGCGACGTCGCCATGGTGTTTCAGAACTATGCGCTGTATCCACACATGACGGTGGCGCAGAACCTGGGTTTCGCACTGAAGGTCGCCAAGACGCCGAAGGCCGAGATCCGCCGCCGGGTGCTCGATGCCGCCGACCTCCTCGACCTCGCGCCCTACCTGGGTCGCAAGCCCAAAGAGCTGTCCGGCGGGCAGCGCCAACGGGTAGCCATGGGCCGGGCGATTGTGCGGCGCCCGCAGGTGTTCCTGCTCGATGAGCCGCTGTCCAACCTGGATGCCAAATTGCGGGCGCAGACCCGCTACCAGATCGCCGCGTTGCAGCGTGAGCTCGGCACCACCACCGTTTACGTTACCCACGACCAGGTCGAAGCAATGACGCTGGGAGACCGGGTGGCGGTGCTGCGGAATGGCGTGCTGCAGCAGTGTGCGTCCCCGCGTGAGCTGTATCGGCGCCCTGCCAATGTTTTTGTCGCCGAGTTCATCGGCTCACCGGCGATGAATCTGTTCAGTCTGCCGGTCACCGACGATGCGGTGGTACTCGGCGACTGCGTCATCCCGGTCGCTCGCGAAACAGCCTGTTGTGCAAGCGAAGTCGTGTTAGGCGTGCGGCCCGAGCACCTGCGGATCAGTGACCGCGGTTGGGAGATTGAGGTCGACTTCGTCGAGGAGCTCGGTGCTGACACCTACCTATACGGGCGAACCATCAACCGGGACAATGCGATAGCGCGATCTGTCACCGTACGCCTGCCCGGGGGGCAGGGCGCACAGCGTGGCGATCGGCTACATCTTTGTCCGGAACCGCAGCATGTGCATTTGTTCAGCGTCGATGGAGGCCGCCTCGGCTAAGAGCTATTGTCACCCGCTCTTTCCGTCAGCGGGCCGGATAGCGAATAGCCGGCGAAGAACCCGGGTTGCGTTGTTTGCGCGCGCAGGCGTGCACAGGAAGCGCGTGCGAGAGCACCCCGATCCCGCCGCCCAGGATGGGCCAGGCCGGCCAGAAATACCACGCACCGGCGGTGACCGCGATCGCCAGCCAGGTGCCGGTCGACAGCACGACCACGGCCAGGTAAGCCATCAGATGAATCTGCACACCGCGACGGGCAACGCCGAACCGCGCGGTGCGGCGACGCGGATCACGCCGACTGATCCGTTGGACGGGCAAGTCGGTAATCAA
>CAZPZQ010000005.1:0-33406 GCA_964590745.1 uncultured Mycobacterium sp.
GCCCGATCAACCACCGGCGCCTGCTCCAACACCACATGCGCATTCGTGCCACCGAAACCGAATGACGACACCCCGGCCCGGCGCGGGTGCTCGCTCGGAGTCCAGTCAGTCGGCTCGGCAACGACTTTCAGCCGCAAGTCGGCGAATGGGATGTGCGGGTTCGGGTTGCGGAAGTGCAAGTTGGCCGGGATGTGTCCGCGCTGCACCGCCAGCACCGCCTTGATGAATCCCGCGATGCCAGCCGCGGCCTCCAAATGACCCAGATTGGTTTTGACCGCACCGATCAGCAGCGGAGCGTGGTCGGGCCGCGCGCCGCCCAGCACTGTCCCCAGCGCGCGCGCTTCGATGGGATCACCGAGCAGCGTGCCGGTGCCGTGCGCTTCGACATAATCGACCTGGTGTGGCGGCACGCCCGCGTTGGAGTATGCGGCGCGCAGCACGGCCATCTGTGCGGCCGGGTTGGGTGCCATCAGTCCGTTGGACCGGCCGTCGGAGTTGACCGCGGAACCGCGCACCACCGCCAGCACCCGGTCGCCGTCCCGCACCGCATCGGTGAGCCGCTTGAGCACGGCGACCCCGCAGCCCTCGCCACGGACGAAACCGTCGGCATCGGCGTCGAACGCGTGGCATTGACCCGTCGTTGACATAGCATCGGCTTGATCGAAGCTGCGGGTGACCGCCGGCGACAGCAACAGGTTGACGCCTGCGGCGATGGCCAGGTCCGACTCGCCGGTGCGCAGGCTTTGGCAGGCCAAATGCACGGCAACCAGCGATGACGAGCAGGCGGTATCGACGGTCACCGATGGACCGTGCAGGTCAAAGAAATACGAGACGCGATTGGCGATGACGCTCAGCGCGGCCCCGGTCCCCGAGTAGGCATCCACCTCGCCCAGATCGGTCAACGCCATGCTTCCGTACTCGCCCTGGCACGCACCGGCAAATACCCCGGTCTGGGTGCGCCGCAGCGAATCAGCCGGAATACCGGCATGCTCGAGGGCCTCGTGTGCCACTTCCAGCAGCAACCGCTGCTGAGGGTCCATTTCGGCGGCTTCCCTCGGCGATATCTCGAAGTATTCGGCGTCGAAGGCGTCGAGTTCGGTCAAGAACGAACCCCACCGCGTGGTTTCGAGCAGCGCGGCCTCGACTTCAGCCGAGCCGTCGTCGAATGCCGTCCACCGATCCGCCGGAACCTCTCCCACCGCCGAACGGCCGGCGGATAGGAACTGCCACAACGATTCCGGGCCATGGATGTCGCCCGGGAACCGGCAGCCGAGCCCGATCACGGCGATCGGTTCGCCGGCCCAGCTTCGGTCGGTGGAGTCCAGCGGTTCGACCGCGGTGGCCGACTCCGGATTGCTGAGATATTCGACGAGCCGGTTCAACGTGGGATGCTGCCAGAACTCCACCGGCGACAGCGGCCGACCCACCAATTCGGCTAGCTCGCCGGACATCACCACCGCATCGCGAGAACTCACCCCGAGGTCAGACAGCGATGCATCGAGGTCAACCTTGTCGGGATCGCATCCGATGTTCTCGATGACATAATCGACCAGCCATCGACGCAGATCACTTTCAGAACGGTCCATCGTCATGCCAAATATCCAAGCTCGATGTGTATTTCACGTGGTATGGCCTCATCAGATCCGGTTTGCGGAGCTCGCGGTGGAAGCTGAGTCGACGTCGTCGAACAAGGTGTCTAAGACGCTATTTTTCGAGTCCGGTGACGCGTCGCTGTCGACATCCGAGTCTTCCTGCGGGGAGAGCTTTTTAGCCAGGTACTCCGCCAACGACACTATCGTCGGATGGTTCCATAGCATGGTCGCTGACAACTCGATACCCACCAACCGCTCGGCCTGTCGCCGGATCGACATCGCCATCACCGAGTTCAGGCCCAGCTCCGCGAACGGGCGATCCCCGTCCACTTCCGCATCCGGTAGCCGAAGTTCGCGGGCGAGGATTGTCCGCAGCCCGTCCTCGAGTTCGCTGAGCAGTTCGTCGGCGCTCATCGACGACCACGCCCGGACAGGTTCCGGCGGCTGATCTCCGTTGCATTGCGCCGACGTCAGCGGCGCCATCACCAGCTGCGGCAGGTCGTAAGAGTCGGCGTACTCCCAGGCCGCGAAGGCTTCGTCGGACGTGATCGGCCGTGAGCCCAGCCGCTCGAGTTCCTGCGTCACCACCGTTGCGTCGGCGGCGAACCCGAGGCCCCGCCACGCCACCCAATCCATGCTGACGGTGTGGCAACCGTGCCGGTGGCGTGCCCGGGCCAGGCAGTCCAGGTACGCGTTGGCGGCCGCGTACGCGCCTTGCCCGGGGATACCGAATATGGTTCCAGCCGAGGCGGTGAGGAAGAAAAAGTCGAGATCGCCGGGTGGAAATGCGGCCTGCAATGTCTGTCCGCCGGCGACCTTGGGCCACATCACCCGGCGCAGAACAGCATCTGTCGTATCGGAAAGAAGTCTGCTTTCGGTGACGCCGGCAGCGTGGATGACGCCCCGGATCGCCGGCGCCCCGTCGCGGTCTCGCCTCGCCACCAGCGCTTGCACCGCTTCGGCTGAACCGACGTCGACAGCCACGGCATCGACGGTGACACCCCGCATCTCCAGTGCCTGGATGGCAGCGATCTTCTGGCGCACCGCCGGGTCGGCGTTGCCGTCCCAGTCGCGTCTGGGCGGCAACGGGGTTCGTCCAGTAAGAACCAGCCGGCGCGCACCCCGGTTCGCGAGCCAGTCGGCCATCAGCAGGCCGAGCGAACCCAGCCCGCCGGTGATGAGATACGCCGCATCGGGTCGACACCGCAACGGCTCGCGCACCGTTTCGCCGGAGAGCGGCACCAGCGTCGGCGCCAGAAACCGGCCGTCTTCGAGCACCAGCATCGACTCGGCTGCCTTGGTCGAGGCCGTCTCCGAAGCCGAGGCCAGCACGGTGGCCAGCGCCGGCGCATAGCCGGTGACATCGCCGTGGGACGGAAGGTCGATGACGCCGCCCCACAAGTCGGGTTGCTCGGCGGCGATGACCGCCCCGAGTCCCCACAGACAACTCTGTGGCCGCGCCGCGTCGCAGTCGGCTCGATGGACGCCGCGGGTAATGATCCACAGCGTGGCGGGATGGTGGTCTGCCCGCTCGGCAAGCATCCGGACCAGGTCAGCCACTTCGGTCGACAGCCGCACAGCGGCGTCGACGTCCACATTCTCCACTCCTGCATCGGCGAGGTAGATCACGTTGTGCGCGTCGGCCAGTTCGGCTGGGGTGTACCCGGTTTCGGCCAGCTGGTCTTGCAGCGCCGTGCAGCTTTGCGCGGGCCCACCGACAACGGCGAGCGTGGATCGCTGCTTCCCCGGTGCCGTGGTGCCTTCGTGGCCTTGTTGCCAGGGTCGCCACTCGATGACATGCGGAATAGACCGCGGATCCGTGTCGCCGGACAGTATATCGGCAGACCCGGAATCCACATCGACATAGCGCAGCGAGCGGATGTCGATGCACGCGCTGCCGTCGGATGTCGTTGCGGCGATATCGACGGCTAGTTCGTCGGCATTGCCCTTGGCTCGGCGCAGCTCGACCGAGCACCGCGGATCGGTGTGATCGCCGGTCAGCCGGATGCTTTCGACACCGGCCAGCATCATCAGGCGCGGATTGTCACCTTCCACCAGCCGTGCGGCGTGCACAGCGGCGTCCAGCAGGGCGACCGTGGACGGCTCGGTCAGCCGCACTTCGGCGATCGCGCCGTTCGCCGTGGGCCGGAACGCTTCGATCGACCAGGGGAACGGCTGGCCGTCGACACCGAAGTCCCGCAGGAGTTCGGCGGCCGGCCGGGTTTCATCGTCGGCGGTGATCGGGTGCCGCTGATCTATCGCCCCGCGCGCACCGTCGTCCGCAGCAGCCGAGTCGGACGATGCCCGTGATAGCCGGCCGCTGATGTGATTGACCCAGCGGTACGGCGGCGTATCGGTCGCCGGACGGGAGTACACGGTGACGAAGTCGTCGTCGGCGACTACTTGGATCACCCGCGGCCGGTCGACGATGATCGGATGCTCGAATCGAACCTCAACCGCGGCCGGTACCCCGCATTCGGCTGCCGCGGCGGACAGGGTTTGCAGCAGAACCGACGCCGGAACCACGTCCACACCGTCAATTCGGTGGCAACCCGGATATGGCCTGGCTTCAGGCGTCAGTCTGGCCTGCCAGACCCGCATCGGTTGCGGTGTCGCGAGGGCGATCTGGGCACCGAGCAACGTACCGTACTTCGGCGCCGCCCCGGTCAGGTCCCTCCGCTCTCTCAACGCCATCCAGTGCCGGGTGTGGTGCCAGGGCGTCGTCGGTATGACCGGATGCGGGCCGCGCGGATGATGCGTGTCCGGCGGTTCGACCGTGTGGGTGGCGTTGAGGTTGGTGTGGAACGTGAGTGTGTCGCCGGTATCGCGTTGCAGGGTTGAAACGCTGTGGTGATGCACATCGGCCAGCGTCTCGCTGATCGAGTAGGTGAGCACCGGGTGCGGGCTGACCTCCACAAAAGTGCCGTGTTGGGCGCCGGCGGCGTCGACGGCGTGTCTGAACCGCACCGGGTTGCGCAAGTTGGCACACCAGTAGTCGGCGTCGAAAACCATCGTGCCATTTGCGGCATCGTCTCGGGTGGTGCTGATCACCGGAATGGTCGGGCGTCGCGGCGCCAGATCGGCAAGCGCTGCCCGCAGGTCCGGCAGCACCGGATCGATGATCGGATTATGGGACGCCACATCCACTTCGATGCGCCGCGCCAATCGGTCCTCCGCGGCCACCTTGCTGATCAGTGCATCGACCTGATCAGGTGGGCCGGCGATCACCGACTGGCGGGGCGATGCGTACACCGCCAGCGTCACGTCGGGCTGGCTTTCGATCAGTTCCTCGACGCTTTCCGGGTCCGCCTCGAGTAACGCCATCGCGCCCCGGCCGGACAATCGTGCCATCAGCCGCGAGCGGGTGGCGATCACTCGCAGCCCCTCGGCCGGGCTCAGCGCGCCGGCGACGACCGCTGCGGTCACCTCACCCATCGAGTGACCGATGACCGCATCGGGTCTTACGCCGTAGTGGCGCCACAGTTCGGTCAATGCCAGTTGCATGCCGACCAGCACCGGCTGGATACGGTCGATTCCTACCACCGGTTCGCCAGATTCCAGCACCTGCCGTAGCGAAAGCCCGGCCTGCTCCACGAAAGCCGGCTCCAATTCGGATATCGCGGCGCTGAACGCCGGCTCGTCCTCCAACAACTGTCGGCCCATCCCGGCCCACTGTGAACCTTGACCGGAATAGACGAACACCGTGCCCGGCCGGCACCCACCCTGGTGCGGTGGTATCACCCCGGGCGCCGATTGGCCCGCAGCAAGTGCGCGCAGGCCGGCCACCGCCTGGGCTCGGTCGCAGGCGGCCACGGTGCCGAATTTCGGGTACTGGCTGCGGTGGTGGTTCAGCGCGTGAGCCACCTCGGGCAACCCGACGTCGGCTCCGTCGCCATCCATCCACTGCGCCAACATCGCCGCGGTCGAGGCGACGCGCCCGTCTGTTTTGCCGGAGACCACCAGTGTGGTCACCGCGTCGGCCGGTTGCGAGGTCTCCGGCCCGGACGAGGCCACCGACCGCTCAGCGCCCTGTTCCAGCACGACGTGCGCGTTGGTCCCGCCGAAACCAAACGACGACACCCCGGCCCGGCGCGGATGCCCTGTCGTCGGCCAATCAGTCGGCTCGGCAACAACTTTGAGCCGTAATTTGTCAAAGGGTATGTGCGGGTTCGGCTTTCGGAAATTGGGGTTGGCCGGGATGCGGCCGCGCTGCACCGATAGCACCGCTTTGATAAAACCGGCGATCCCGGCGGCTGCCTCCAGGTGCCCGAGGTTCGACTTGACGGCACCGACGAGTAGCGCAGCGCCCTGGGGACGTCCCCGGCCCAGCACTCGTCCCAGCGCGCGGGCTTCGATGGGATCACCGAGCAGCGTGCCGGTTCCGTGCGCCTCGACGTAGTCGACGTCGCGTGGCTCGATACCGGCATTGGCGTAGGCCGCCCGCAGCACAGCCATCTGTGCGGCCGGGTTGGGCGCCATCAGTCCGTTAGACCGGCCGTCCTGATTAACCGCGGTTCCCCGAACCACGGCCAGCACTCGGTCCCCGTCGCGGCGAGCATCGCTGAGCCGCTTGAGTATCACGGCTCCGCAACCCTCACCGCGCACGAAACCGTCGGCGTCGGCATCGAATGCATGGCATTGTCCCGTGGGCGACATCGCATCGGCCTGATCGAAGCTGCGGGTGACGGCCGGTGATAGCAGCAAGTTGACCCCCGCGGCGATGGCGAGGTTTGAGCCGCCGGCCCGTAAGCTTTCGCAGGCCAGATGTACCGCGACCAGCGACGACGAGCACGCCGTGTCGACCGTCACCGACGGCCCGTGTAGGTCGAAGAAGTAGGAAACCCGATTGGCGATGATGCTCAGCGCACCGCCGGTGCCAGACCAAGCGTCGACCTGGCTGAGATCGGTGGCGGCCAGATACCCATATTCACCCGCGCACGCCCCGGCAAAAACTCCGGTCTGCGTCTGCCGGAGCGAATGGATCGGGATCCCGGCGTGCTCCAGTGCTTCGTGGGTCACTTCCAGCAGCAGACGTTGCTGGGGGTCCATCTTGTCGGCTTCACGCGGCGAGATCTCGAAGAAGTCGGCATCGAAGGCGTCGATATCGGTCAGAAATGCGCCCCACCTGGTGGTGTGCGACAGTGCGGCCGCCACTTCCGGCGAGCCGTCGTCGAACGGCGGCCAACGATCAGGCGGAACCTCCGTCACCGCCGACCCGCCTTCGAACAGGAACTGCCACAACGATTCCGGTCCATCGATGTTACCGGGGAAACGGCACCCCAGACCGATCACGGCGATCGATTCTTCCGGCGAGCGGTGATCTGCATCGCGCACCGTCTCGGCGTTCGGGTCGGGTTCGGCGCCGGTGAGGAATCCGGTCAGGGCGTTGATGGTTGGGTGTTGCCAGAACTCGACCGGTGACACCGGCCGGTCCAGCAATTCGGACAGCTCACCGGAAAGCACCACGGCGTCGCGTGAGGTGACGCCCAGGTCGTTGAGCGGGGCGTCGAAATCCAGGTCGTCGGGGCTGCAGCCGCTGTTGGTGACCAGGTAGTCGACCAGCCAGCGCCGCAGTTCGGTCTCGTCGGAAAACGTCATTCGGAAGCGTCCAGTCGGACCAATTCGCCCTGCCGATACCGTTCAGCGCACGCCGCCCGACGCACCTTGCCGCTGGTGGTGACCGGGATAGAACCGGGTGGCGCCAGTACGAGGTCGGCCACCCGCAGGCCGTGTGCCGTCGATACCGCTGAGGTCACCTCACGTTCGACCTGGCGGAGACCCTCCGGCATCTCCGTCCCCGGGCCGCCTCGCTTCTTTAATTCGACGACGACGACCAACTGCTCACTGCCATCTTTCGGGACAGCGAACGCCGCCACCCGGCCGGCGGTGATTCCTTGGACGGTCGCCTCGATGTCATCGGGATAGTGGTTGCGTCCGTCGACGATCAGCACATCTTTGATGCGCCCGATGATGAAGAGATCACCGTCGGAGAGCACGCCGAGATCACCGGTCCGAAGCCAGGGTTCCTGCGGCGTGCCGGGGGACGGATCGACCAGCGAACCGCCGAAGGTGCGCTCGGACAGCTGCGGATTTCGCCAGTAGCCGTCGGCGACGTTGGCGCCGTGTACCCAGATCTCGCCGACTTCGCCGGCCGGCTTCTCGGTCCGGGTCTCCGGGTCGACGATCCGGACGGTGCAAGCTCGCGGTGTGCCATGGCCGACCAGCTCCGAGCCGTCGTCGCCGGTGCAGCGGGTGGCGTGGCCGGCAGAGAGTTTCTCGTAATCGAACCGGGCGGTGGTCGGAGGGCGCCCGGGGTTCGCTGAAACCACATAGACCGTCGCCTCGGCAAGCCCGTAGGACGGCTTCAGCGCGGAGGCCGGGAAGTTGAACCGGGAAAACCGCTCGGTGAACCGTCTGATCGTTGCGGCGTGCACCCGTTCGCTGCCACTCAACAGCGTGTGCACGTTGCCCAAATCCAGCCCGGCCATGTCGTCATCGGAAGTCCGGCGCACCGCCAGGTCGAACGCGAAATTCGGTGCGGCCGACCAGGATCGATTCTCGGCCAGCATCGTTATCCACCGGGCCGGCTTCTGCAGGAATGCCGCCGGACTGGTGAAGATCTGCCGGTATCCGCCGAGGATCGGTAAGAAGATCTCGGTTTGCAGGCCCATGTCGTGATACAGCGGCAGCCACGACACCCCGGTCAAGTCCGGCGGTGGAACCCCGCCGTCTTCCGCGAAATAGTCGGCGATGATCTCGGTGAGATTGACGACAATGTTCTGCTGCGTCACCATGACGCCGGCCGGGGCCCGAGTCGAGCCGGAGGTGTACTGCAGCAGCGCCGTCTCGGTGATCGGCGCCGCCGCGCCGGATTGACCGGCCGGTGCGGTGTAGAGATCGAGCGCGTCGATCTCGACAACGGCCGGGCGCGGGCTGGGAAGCCCTTGCACGCACGTGTCGACTACGGCGGCGGCGGCTGACGTGGTCAAGATTACCGCTGGCGAGCAGTCCTTCAGCGCGGCGGAGACCCGTTCGTCGTTCCGCCCGGACTCGGGCACCGGCAGCGGCACCGCGATGAAACCTGCCGCGATCGCACCGAGGACACCCACGATGTAGTCCAGACCCTGCGGGGCCAGGACCGCGGCGCGATCACCCGGCGACGCGGACAAGGCCAATTCTGCGGCGACTATCCGGGCCCGCATGCCAACCTGCGACCAGGTCAGATTCCTGGCTAGCCCGGCCGGGTCGACCTGGTAATCGATGAAGGTATACGCGCACTCATCCGGCCGCTGCCGGACCCGTTCTTCGAGCACAGCGAGGATGGAAGGCGGGTCTGCCGGCATAGCGATACTCTCCAGCGGTGTCAGGCTTTGCGGGCGCGGTCGCCCGACTGCTCCCCGGCGGGGAGATCGGTTGCGGCTTCATCCAACGACGTCACGTGGCGCCGTCCAGTCGAGCGAATTTCTGCTGCCGGTAACGTTCGGCGCATGCCGAGCGGCGGACCTTACCGCTGGTGGTGATCGGAATGGCGCCCGGCGGCACCAGCACGAGATCAGCGACCCGCAGCCGGTGTACCCGCGAAATCGCCGATGTCACTTCTCGTTTGACGGTGTGCAGCTTGTTCTGGATCTCCTCGTCCGAGCCACCCCGGCTTTTGAACTCGACGATCACGACCAGTTGCTCGCGTTGGTCGTCGGCAACAGAGATCGCCACAGCGCGACCCCCGGTGATCTCCTGGATGGTCGCCTCGATGTCGTCGGGGTAGTGATTACGCCCGTCCACGATCAGCAGATCTTTGATCCGGCCGACGATGAAGAGCTCTCGGTCGGAGATGACGCCCAGATCGCCGGTGCGAAGCCAAGGCTCCTGCGGTGTGCCCGGTGACGGATCGAGGATCCGTCCACCGAAAACCTGTTCGGTCAATTGCGGATTCCGCCAATAGCCGGCGGCCACGTTGTCGCCGTGCACCCAGATCTCGCCGACCTCGCCGACGGAGTTCTCGGTCTGGGTCTCCGAGTCGACGATCCGCACCGTGCAGGCCCGCGGTACACCGACGCTGACGAACTCGGAACTGCCTTCACCGGTGCTCCGCTCGGCGTGGCCGGCCGCGAGTTTCTCGTAGTCGAACCGGACGGTCAGCGGGGCCCGCCCCGGATTCGACGACGCCACATACACCATCGCCTCGGCCAGACCGTAGGACGGCTTCGGTGCGGACTCCGGCAGGTTGAACCGCGCGAATCGTTCGGTGAAGCGCGTGATCGTCGCTGCGTGGATCCGCTCGCTGCCGCTGAGGATGGTGTGCACCCGGCCCAGGTCGAGTCCGGCCATATCGGCGTCGGACGTGCGTCGCACCGCCAGTTCGAAAGCGAAGTTCGGCGCCGCCGAGAACGGTCGGCTATGGGTGGCCAGCATCTGCATCCACCGCGCAGGCTTCTGCAGAAAGGCCATCGGGCTGGTCAACGCCGCGTGCAGGCCCAGCACGACCGGTGCGGTGAGTCCGAGCAGCAAGCCCATGTCGTGATAAAACGGCAGCCAGGACAACAGGGTGAGATCCTCCGGCGGCAATCCACCGATGTCCTCGAAGTAGTCAGCGATCACCTGTTCGAGATTTGTGATCACATTTTTGTGCGTCACCACGACGCCCACCGGTTGACGAGTCGAGCCGGAGGTGTACTGCAGCAGGGCCGTCTCGATCTGCGGCGGGTCGCCCGGGGCGGAGCTCGGCGGTGTGTCCAGGTCGAGCGCGTCGATCTCGACCACTGCCGGCGATGAGCCGGGCAACCCATGGGCACACGCGGCGACGTTGTCAGCGACCTCGGACGTGGTCAGCACGGCAGCGGGTCGGCAGTCGCCCAGGATCGCCGACACCCGTTCGTCGTGCGCACCGGCGTGCGGCACGGAGAGCGGGACGGCGATAAGACCGGCCTGAAGTGCACCGAAAAACCCGAGGACGTACTCCAGGCTCTGCGGAGCGCAGAGCGCGACGCGGTCGCCCGGCGAACCATGCTTGGCCAGCTCCGCTGCGATCACCTGGGCGCGCTGGTACACCTCCAGCCAAGTCAGGCTCTCCGGATAGCCGGCCGGGTCAACGTGGTAGTCGAAGAAGGTGAATGCCCGGGTGTCTGGCTCCCGACTGGCCCGCTCGCGCAGCACAGCGGGAATTGAAGACTCACGCAGCAGCATCGGGATACCCCTTCTAAATTTGCGGGCGCGCGTCAACCAATCGCTCCCCCTGAGCGTTCGGATCGCAGGCTGGCACCCGAGGTCTGGGCCAATGCTAATGAAGTGATCCGACGAGTTGCAAAGGCGCTGACGTGGAGCAAAATAACACGGGCTGCGTCGCCAGGGATAGACCGGGCATCGGCAAATTCGGTAGCGGGATGGCGAGGTGGGCGGTCGTCGCGGCTCAGCGGCGCGAGCCTCGGCACGGTTGCTGGATCCGAGGCGTCCCGGCAATGATTTGCTCGACAAGCTAGGCGGGCCAGCTAGACGTCTCAGCATGCTCTGAGGTAAGTTCAGCCGAACCCATGTCCAACAGAGGGGGAGCAACTGTTATGGACGCAACCGTAGGAGCCTATGGCACCGCAGGCCTAGCGCTGGTGTCGGCCGGCGTCATCGCCGTCGCGCCGGTGACCGTGTCGCTGCCCGATGCACACGTGGCTACGGCTGCGGTGCAGCTGACCAGCGGAGCCAGTGCCAGCGATGCGATCGAGGCCCTCACCGCTGATCTCAACTACTTCGACTGGGGCAGCCTTCTTGAACCCCAGACACTCTCGAACATTGCACAGAACCTGCTCATCGACATCGTCAATATCCCGTACAACTGGCTGAAGGCCGTCGATTGGTACTCCAAAGCCGGCCTCGGCTACCCCGGGGTATACGGCACGACTGGGGAGCCCACGCACTACGACCCGCAGCATCCGAACCCGGTGCTCACCGGTGACCCGGATAATCCGGCCCCAGACGGGTATTACGCCCCCATCGGCATGACCGGACCAGACGGGAATCCGGAATTCGTGCCGGTCGGGTTCGGCGGGACCGGCAGTTGGTGGATGGAATCGACCGGCAACACCTGGGGCTGGGACGAGGGTAACTTCGGCCAGGTGCTCGGCCTGTCCAACATGATCGTGCCGATACCCCAGTTCAGCACGCCGTTCGGCTACTCGCTGCAGGCGCTGGCGATGCAAGAGGTCGTCGCTAATCCGCAGGCCTGCCCGTTCGAATGCCCGGACATCCTCGGATATCTCGGGCGCTGGTTCAATGTGCCGTTCAACGACTCGGTCACCGGAGTTGAGGTCGGGAAGAATTTCCCGCCCGGCGACGCCGCTGCCCCCGAAGGCTCGACCATCGATCCCATGGGCCTGCCAATAAGTTGGGCTGGCCACACGGTCAAGTTCGATCCGTTCTTTTTCATCACCAGCTTCTTGAAGAGCTTGGCGGCCGACCCGGCCGGGGACCCGTCGGAGGGTATCGGCCCCAATGCGATCGCCGATTATGCGTCGTTGCTCGCCGATCCGAGCAAGATCATTCAGCCGTTCTGGCAGATCATTCAGGATCTGTTCAACGACTTCGTCCCGGTACTGCCGGGCAGCTTCATCTACTGGGGCGCACCGTCCTTCTTCACGGTGCCGGCCCTGGTCGGCGGTCTGATCTCGTCGTTCACCGGTATCGCGAACCCGATGGCGCCCTATACGCTGGCGCCCGGCGGGGCATTCGCCCTGGGACCGTACCTCGGGCAGGAAATCGTCGGCGGCGAGAAACTCGACCTCCACACACTCTTCCCCGACGCGGTCCCACTCGGCCACCCGATCACCATCACCGAGTGGCCCGCTGGCTTCGCAACCGCTGTCTCGAACTGGATCGCCGGCATGTTCGGCTACGTGGACCCGTACACGTACCTGCACATCCTGCTGCCCGACATCCAGGTGGGCACTACCGCCGAGCAGCTGGCCCAGGACCTGGCGGGCGTGCTTAAGGTGCCCGCG
This sequence comes from uncultured Mycobacterium sp., assembly GCA_964590745.1. Classification (GTDB taxonomy): domain Bacteria; phylum Actinomycetota; class Actinomycetes; order Mycobacteriales; family Mycobacteriaceae; genus Mycobacterium. The sequence continues at coordinate 12,578 of CAZPZQ010000005.1, forward strand.
AGCGACCTCGAGGGTTTGGCAGAAGGGCTCTACGGTTGGCACGCGGGCTTGCACGACACAGTGATCGGGCCGCTGGCCCAGTTGAGCGATACCCTGGCCCCCTGGTACACCGGCCTAACCGTCGGAATGGAAGGTCTGCTCACCGAACTGCCGGTGTAACGCCGTCGTCGTAGTGGGGTCCGGGGCACCCTTGCTCTCGACCAGCCGAGGGGAACGGCAACGCATGCCGGCGTCGCCGCTGCGCCGGTGACCCTCACGGTATTTACGGTTTTGCCCTGGACTTTCTGCCGGTAGCACCGTCAGCTTAAAACACGCTGACAACGTCATCGCCGTCATTTCGGCGCCCAGGGGGCAGACCGATGGTTGATCGCGATCACCGCTGCCGCCACCACAACTCGCCTGGCAGCCTGCCGCGGCGCGTGTCGCGCGTCGGCGGTGTGGCGGCCGCGGCTCGAATACCCGATCCCCGAACCGGATCTGGGTCCCTTCCCCTAGAGCGGTGCCGCATCGGCGGTGCACGGCGGCCCCGCTTGGTTTAGTAGCGTCCCTAGCGTGACGGTGATTGGCGACCGGAGCGGGTCGTAACGCATGGGCGGATTTCGGTTCGGCGTCCTGGACGGGATCGTCAACACACGCTTTTCGCCAACGGCGCTTCCGCGGGCCAGTTACCTGACCGCGGCTGCAACGGGCGGCGACTCGCTGTGGGTCGGTGATCATCTCAACGCGCCGGTGCCGCGCTCGATCGCGACAGCCGAGCACGTCGGCGTCGCAGCCCAGCTGGTGCCCGACATCGACGCCGTTCTGGAACCGTGGACCATGCTCGGTCACCTGGCCGCCCGCAACCGGTTGGGCCGGCTACGGCTCGGGGTGTGTGTCACCGATGCCAGCCGCCGCAACCCGGCGGTCACCGCGCAGGCCGCCGCGACGCTGCACCTGCTGAGCCGGGGCCGGGCGATCCTCGGGATCGGGGTCGGAGAACGCGAAGGCAACGAGCCCTACGGCGTGCAGTGGAGTAAACCGGTCGCCCGGTTCGAAGAAGCCCTGGCCACCATTCGCGCCCTGTGGGATTCGGCCGGCGAACTCGTCTCCCGTGACTCGCCGTACTTCCCACTGCGCAACGCCATGTTCGCCCTGCCGCCCTACCGCGGGAGATGGCCGGAAATCTGGGTCGCGGCACACGGCCCGCGGATGCTGCGGATCACCGGCCGCTATGCCGACGGCTGGGTTCCGTTCGTGGTGACCCGGCCCGGCGACTACGCCGACGCGCTGCAAGCGGTCCGCACCGCGGCGTCCGATGCCGGGCGCGACCCGATGGCGATCACTCCCGCGGTGAACCGTGCCGTGGTCACCGGCCGAACCCGCGACGACGTGGACGAGACGCTGGACTCGGTCATCATGAAAGCGTGGGCGCTGGCCGCACCCGGGGAGGCGTGGGCCCGCCATGGCGTCGAACATCCACTCGGAGCCGATTTCTCCGGGGTACAGGACCTCGTCCCACAAACCATCGACGAGCACAGCGCGTTGGCCTACACCGCGAAAGTGCCCGCTTCGCTGATGAAGGAACTCTGTTTCAACGGGACGCCCGACGAAGTCGTCGACCAGATAGCGCAGTGGCGCGACTACGGCCTGAATTACCTGCTGATCACCAACGGCAGCCAACTCAACCCCAGCGTGCGTAAGGGATTGACCGCCGGCGTGTTGCACCTCAAAGTCCTTCGCGCGCTCCGAAAGCTGTAGCTACCCGGCAACGCGACCTTGTCCATGCCGCCGCGCGGACGAAAGATACCCAACATGTCCCGCGCGCCTTCGTCCCGGATGGTCCCGGGCGCCGTCATCGTCGGTGCCGGTCTGATCGCGATCGCCCCGGTGGCTGTACCGATACCCCAGCGCCCGACTCTGCACGGTGGCACTCACCGGCGTCGACCCCCAGGCCGGGCTGGGTATCGGCATTCGATGCGCTGTACCTGCAGTCGCGCGGCTTCACCGGCGATGTGCAGGCCTTGACCACACCCGAGTCGCTCTATGCACTGATCGGCCCGTTCAGCCAGACCTTCGACGCGTCGACCGCACACGGCGTGCGGATCGTTGCCGACACCGTCCACGACCAGGTCGCCGCCGGTGGGGTGGATGCCGCGAACCCGATCGTGATCACCGGCTATTCCCGGGGCTCGGCGGTCGCCGCGCTGCCGATGCGTCACCTCGCCGACCTGGGCGTGCCCTGCAACGACGTTCATTTCGTGCTGGTCGGTGATCCCGGTGCCCCAACGGGGGCTATCTGAAACGCTTCGACGTGCCCGCTGGTACCCACCCGACTCTTGCGCCGCTGGGCGTCACGTTCACCGGCGCGGAACCGTCTGGCCCGTATTCCGACCGGCGTTTACACGATGGAATACGGCGGCTTCGCCGACTTCCCGCGGTATCCGATCGATTTCGTGGCCGACCTCAATACCTATCTGGGTACCTATCTGGGCATCCTTTTCAGTCATCTGCAGTCATCTGCAGTATCTGGGGCTCACCCCCCGAGCAGGTCCACGAGTTCCTCGGGCCCGGCGCGTCGCTGAGCGATATCCTCGGCAATCTCATCGGTAGCAGTGGTGTCCTCACCGGTTTGCGCGACGACTTGGTGTACGGACTCACCGAACTGTCGGCTGCCCTTGCACATCTTTGAAGACCAGCTCGCGGCGGGCAACTTCCTCGACGCCATCGGCGACCCGATCGCCTTCGACGTCGGGGTGGCTCCGCTTTTGTGGATGATGCCCATCGCGGCGCTGAGTGCCGGAATCCTGGCCGCCCTGTAGGGAATCAGGTGGAGGGTCAACGGCGGCTGCCGGTCGGTACGTAGCGCCCGCACAGCCAGCCGCGCGGCACGGTGCGACCCGGCATCACCGTCGGCTTATCCACAGTTGGAACTTCATCCACAGGGCCACGGCTCCGGCGCGGTGGAACGGCGCCGTTGTCGGCACCCGCCGGTACGACGGAAGCATGTTCGACACAGTGTTTCCCGACATCGCGGATCTGGCCGAGGCTCACGAGAGTGCGGTGGTCGCCGCGATCACGGGTTGGGCGCAGATCGAGGCGGCGGCTGCAGCACGCCGGCTGGCCGCGGTCGCCGAGCTGACGGCGCGCCGCACCGACGGTCCGCCGAGGGGGACCGGCCAGTGGGCATGTGACCACTGGGATGCCACCGCCGCCGATGTAGCGGGGGCGCTAAATGTCAGCCACGGCAAGGCCTCGGGGCAGATGTATCTGGCCATCGCGTTGCGGGATCGGCTGCCCGAGGTCGCGCAGGTGTTCGCCGAGGGGATGCTGAGCTCGCAGTTGGTGGCCACCATCGCCTGGCACACCACGCTGATCCAAGACCGTGAGGCGTTAGCACTGGTGGACAAGACATTGGCCCGCGATGCGCTGCGCTATGGCCCGCTGTCGGCGAACAAGACCACCCAGGCCATCGAGGCCATCGTCGATGAGCATGACCCCGGCGCGCTGCGCCGCACCCGCGGCTGTGCCCGTGGCCGCGAGGTGGTGATCGATACGGCCAGCACCGAAAACGGCACCACCCCGCTGTGGGGCCGGCTCTACGCGGCTGACGCCGAGGTGCTGGATCGGCGGTTGATGGCCATGGCCCACCAGGTCTGTGACGATGACCCGCGCACCATCGCCCAGCGTCGTGCTGACGCCCTAGGCGTGCTGGCCGGCGGCGGGGATCGATTGAGCTGCGGCTGCGGCAGCCCCGACTGCCCGGCCACCGATGCCAGCAACCGAGCCAGCAGCGTGGTCATCCACGTCGTTGCTGATGACGACGCCCTGGACACTCCACCCGATCCGCACCTCAACGGTGAACCACCCACGCCCCGGCCGATCACCTGGGATATGACCCTGGACGAGGCAACCGCCCCCGAACCCGAGCCCGACCCGCCCGCTGTGGTGGCCAAGCCCGCGTTGATTCTGGGCGGGGCCATCATTCCCGCAGCGCTGCTGGCCGAGCTGATCGCCGCCGGGGCCACCATCCGGCCGGTGCGCATACCCGGCATCGACAGCCCGGCCGAGCCCAGCTACCGGCCGTCGACCGCGCTGGATGAATTCGTCCGCATCCGAGACATGACATGTCGGTTCCCGGGCTGCGATGCGCCCGCGGAGTTCTGCGACCTGGACCATACGGTTCCCTACGGCATCGGTGGTCTGACTCATCCGTCCAACCTCAAATGCGTTTGTCGAAAGCACCATTTGCTGAAAACGTTCTGGGGCTGGAACGACAGGCAACTGTCCGATGGCACCGTCATCTGGACTAGCCCCACCGGACTGACCTACACCACCCATCCCGGCAGTCGACTCCTCTTCCCGGCCCTGTGCCGGTCTACCGGCGAATTACCCCCGCCCACAACACCACCCGCAACCGCGACCGGTCGCACCCTAATGATGCCGACCCGAAAACGCACCCGAGCCCAAAACCGCGCCCGAGCCATCAACGCCGAACGCGCCCTCAACGATGCCCACGTCGCCGAACGCAACCGACCCCCACCGTTTTAGCGCGAGGTGTCCAGCCAGGGGCGGTTGCCGAACAGATCCCGATGCACTACTTCCCCGACGGGTTTGCGGGTGGTGGGTCCGTAGCGTCCGCGCGGCCAGCCCAACGGAATGATGCAACACGGCGTTACCGTGAGCGGCAGGTTGAGGATTCGGCGAATGGACGTCACGTTCCACAGCGGCAAGGTGATCAACGACGCGCCTAATCCCATCGCGCGCGCGGCCAGCAGCAGGTTCTGCACGGCCGGATAGATCGATCCGTAGTAGCCGGATGCCGCCGCGTGCGGCATCGGGACGAACGGCACCCTACCCTCCCGGGGGCCGTAGTTCAGGCAGGCCACCACCAGCACCGGGATTTCGGTGAAGTGGTCGACCTGCCACTGCACCGCCCGCACCGTCTTGGCGATCGACTCGTCCCGTTCCGCCAGCCGCCGGCCCAGCACCGGGTAATACACCGACCAGGCCTGCCGATAGCGCCTGGCGAGTTTTGCACGGATGTCGGCGTCTTTGACGACGACGAACTCCCAGCTTTGCACGTTGCCGCCGACCGGCCCCTTCAACGCTAGCTCGATGCACTTCAGCACCACCTCGTCGTCGACCGGGTCGGGACGGACCCGACGGATCGCCCGCTGGGTCGTCATCGCATCGATCAGCGGCATGTCGAGCCGAGCGAAAGCTTCCGCTGCAGTCGGCACCACACCGGAGGTGCTGGACGCAGAAGCATCAGGATTCGGTGTGTCGGGCATGTCCGAAACGGTACCGGCGGCATCACCGCCCGCGCCCACCGAGTCAGCCGGGTAGCGTCGTTACGCTTTCTTCTTCGCCACCGCCAGGATGTAGTCCACGTGCCATTCGTGGATCCAGAAATTGTCCGGCCGCACCGTCCACCGCAGCAGCGGGTTCACCGCCTTGCGTTCCGGCGCGAACATGCTCTTGCGCACGAACTTGGCCAGCGGCTTGAATATATCGTCGGCAATCGACCGCACGTCGGCCTCGGCAAAACCCGTCTCCAGCAGCAATTGCCGATAGTTGGCGACATCGGCGGCTTTCCGGACAGCTTTGGCGGGTGCCCCGTGCCAGCCGAGTTGGTCGACCTTCCGGCGGAACCGCCAGTTGACGAACGTCCGTTTCGGCACGAAGTCGGCGGTCACCAGGATGCCGCCGGGTTTGAGCACCCGCAGTGCCTCGGCGAAGAAGTCGGGCCGCGACGGGAAGTGGAAGGCCGATTCCAGTGCGACGACCTTGTCGCAGGATTCATCTTCTTGCGGCAGGTCGGTGGCCGACGCCTTGACGTATTCGATCCGGTCGGCCAACCCGGCTTCTTTCACCCGGCGGCTCGCGATCTCGATCTGTTCGGCGGCCACGTTGATGCCGGTGATGTGTTTCACCTTGAACTCGTTGGCCCACAAGATGTCTTGATCGCCGTAGCCGGGCCCGCAGTCCACCACGATGTCGGACGGGCTGAACTCAGCGCTGCGGGCGACCAGCCGGGCCAGGTCTCGGCTCGCCTCGTCCAGGGTCGCCGGGTTGTTGGCCCAGTATCCGAAGTTGATGAAAAGCGACTCCTCGCCGAACAGGTTCTGGGTGCCGATGATGTCGTATATCTGGCCGGTCTTCGGCAGATCGGAGCGCGACACCAGGACACCCAGCGCCCGCCGGTATTCGCCGATCCAGCGGCGCCACCGCTCGGCGGTCGTTTCCTCTTCGATGCGTCCCGGAACTGTGGTCACGGGTCCTCCCCTGTCCTGTCGGTACCGCCACCCGCGCGCCAACGGGGCCTAGATCCCGCATACTGTAACAACCCGGGTACCGGGCGATCAGCGGTGGGTAGCCGGGGCGGCGCGGTCAGCCGTGGTCATCGATCCATTCGGTGGTGAACTGCTGAATCGCCTGGATGTTGTCGGCCAGCTCGACGCCCAGCACCTTCTCTATCCGGCCGCCCACCAGCGGTATTTTGACCGCCACCGTCGCGGCGAACCGCAACCGCGAGCCGCCGACCGTCGAGTCGACGGGTGCCAGCCACGCCTTCAGGTGACCGGATCCCAGCGACGCCGGGGCGGCAACGTCGACCTGTCCGCGCACCTGACCGGCGGTGTCGGGCCGCCACGTCTCGCTGTGCAGGATTTTCAGCTCAGCCGGCACGAATTTGGCGACCGAGGCCGGCAGCAGCCGCCGGCCCAGGTACTGGGTGGCATGTACCGTCACCGTGCCGTCGGCATCGACGACCAGCGAATCCAGCGTGCTCGCGACGTCGAAAGCGGCGTGCCGGGCCAGCCAGTAGTCTTCACTGCTGAACGCCGCGTGGACCTGCTCGACACTGGCCGGCGAGTCGACGACGATATCGAACGAACGCGGCACGGTGAAGCGGAGTTCTTATCGGGGTTGCTGCGTTTGGCTGCGCGGTCCGGCCGGAGACGTGCCGAACACCCGATCGGCCAGTCCGGCGGCGAAGGTCCTGGTCTGCTCCAGTTGCTCCGGTTGGACGTTGGTCGTCGGGATACGCACACCCAGGTACTTCTCCCGGTACTCACCTGTGCCCAGATAGCTGGTCAGCGACAGCATTGAGCGCAACTGGTCACCGGGATAGGTGAAATGGATGCCGTCGACGTACTGTCCACCTTGCTTTTCGCCGAGCTCGCGTACCGCCGCGAGGTTCTCCTGCCAGTAGCGCCGACACACGACGAACACCGCGAATGGCTTGCCGCCCAGCAGGTTCGCCGCCTCGGCCGACTCCAAAAAGGAGCGGATCGGCATGCTCGCCGTCCGCCACCAGGTTGGCGAGCCGATACAGACCAGGTCATAGTCGCCGTCGCGGACCGCATCGGGGGTGCGGATCTGGCCGCTGGCGCGGCGAGTTTGGGCCGGCAACACACTGAGCATGTCCGGCCACACCCGCCGCATCGGGAAACGCGAGAACCGTTCGGCAAACCGCGGGTCGGTGAACTCGATCGGGGCCTTGACCACATCGCATCCCCGCTCGCGGAACACGTCGCCGGCCACCTCGAGGACTTTGAGCGCTTGGCCGGTGTAGGTGTAATAGAGCAGCAGAACCCGCGGCCGCCGACCGCTGGGCTGCGCACTGGCCGGCTCGGTCACTGTCGTTTCTCCTCCCGGCGAGCAGACACATAAGCACCCGTTTCAGGCCGGAAACGGGGACCTTCGCGTCTGCTCGCCACAGCGTGTCTGCTCGCCACAGTTGGCGACCTAACTCAGCGGGCGCAACATGAGCGGCATGCCGTCGGTGGGGATCGGCATCCCGGCGTAGTCCCAGTGGGGTTGGTAGCCGGGGCGGGCCAACTCGAGACGATAGCTGCGCAACAGTCGGTGAAAGACGGTTTTGACCTCAAGATTCGCGAAGACCAGGCCGATGCACTTATGCGCGCCGCCGCCGAACGGGACAAACGCGTAACGATGCTTCTTGTGCTCGGCTCGCGGCTCGGCGAAGCGATCGGGATCGAACTTGTCCGGTTCGGTCCACAGCTCAGGTAACCGGTGATTCATCGACGGCCAAGTCAACACCAGAGTGCCGGCCGGCAGGTAATGACCCAGCACGTCGGTGTCGCGGACGGTTTCCCGCATGGTGAACGGCAGCGGCGTCACCATCCGCAGCGACTCGTTCATCACCAGGTCGAGCGCCTCCAACTTCTCCAACGATTCCATGTCCAGCGGGCCGTCGCCCAGCCGCGCCGATTCGTCGCGGCACCGTTCCTGCCATTCCGGGTGCGCGGCCAGGTTGTAGGCCATGTTGGTGACCGCGCAGGTGGTGGTGTCGTGGGCGGCCATCAGCAAAAAAATCATGTGGTTGACGATGTCCTCGTCGCTGAAGCTGTTGCCGTCCTCGTCCTCGGCGTGGCACAACACGGTGAGCATGTCGGTGCCGTCGGCGTTGCGTCGCTCTTTGACCCGCGCGGTGAAGTACTCCTCGAGGAACTTGCGGGACCGCAGCCCACGCCACCACTTGAACGGCGGCACCGGGTAGCGGACGAACGCCCCACCGGCCCGGGTAACTGTGGTGAAGGCATCGTTCACCTTGCCGACGAGGTCTTTGTCGGTGCCGATCTCGTGGCCCATGAACACCGTTGTCGCCACGTCAAGGGTGAGTTCTTTGGTCGCCGGATAGAACAAGAACCGGGCATCGTTGGTCGGCCAGTTCGCCACCACCGTCGACACCACCCGGTCGATGTGCTCGACGTAGCCGGCCAACCGGGGACGGGTGAACGCCTCTTGCATGATGCGCTTGTGATAGAGGTGCTCCTCGAAGTCCAGCAGCATCAGCCCGCGGTTGAAGAACGGACCACAGATCGGATACCAGCCTTTCTGGGAGAAGTCCTTGTTCTTGTTAAAGAACACCGCCTGAGTCGCATCGGGCCCTAACACGTTGACCGAGGAGAGAATCCGCACGTCGGAAAAGAAAACCGGACCGTATTTGCGATACATGCGCAACGCGAAGTCCGGCCCACCGCGAAACATCTCAACGCTGTGGCCGAGCAGGGGCAGACCCGAATCACCCAGTGTCGGCTTGAGGTCACTACCGGCGGGTGGCGCCGCCAGCACCTTTGCCTTCCATGCGTGATCGATCGTCCACCGCTCCAGCGCGCCCATGCCCGGAATGTTGTTCAACGTCGGCGTCAGCCGACGACGCACCTGGTCAAGCACATAACGCGGGGTACTAATCCGGGCCATCGACACTCCTTGCTAGGCGTTGCTAGGCGTTGCTAGGCGGCCAGCCAACAGCGTACGACGTTCGTTGACTGCTGGCCAAGGACGGTGGTCAGCGCCCCTCGGCGTTCCGGAAGCTCAGCGGACGCCGGTCGCGGCATGCTGTTCGGCGACGGTGCGGAGCAGCGAACGAATGGCGTCGACCGATTTCTCCGGCTCCGGGGCATGGGTGTGGTACTCGATCACCATACGCCCGGCGAAAACCATACTGACGTACATGTCGATCCCGGCGCTGACCGCGAAGAACAACTCGCCATGGGTGCCGGTCAACTCCACATCCGGCGGTGTCCGGATGGGCGGCACCAGACTGTTGTCGGTCAGCATGACGACGTCGGGCAAACCGGACAGATTCCCGACGTATTGCGGGCTGAAGTGCAACAGCGACTGTTGGGTCACCCCGTCGGAGACATCCGCCCGGAATGTCTCGACGATGTCCCTGGCCAGGTCCACCACGGTGGTGTTTTGATCGATCTCGGCGAGGTAGGTCGCCACCCCGACCGGGTTGGTGGACCCGGTCGCGGATACCGGCGGCGAGAGTATGTAACGCAAGTTGACTGGATAGACGTACGGCAAGGGAATGTTCGTCCGCCCGCGAAGTTCCCACTCCGCCAGCAGGATTACCGCCGAGACCAAGCCGTTCAGTCCGATCCGATGGGCGCGGCTGAACTCGATCAGATGGTGCGTCTCGGTTTCGCTCATCCGGCAGGTGGCCACCGGAACACGCACGGGTGTCGCCGATGTGGTCTCTGCGGCGACTCGGCGAGACGGCGGCAAGTCATAGGCGAACACCGCAGGCATGAACCGCTCCAGACCGGACCGCCGTTGTTTTTCTATCCCCCGGTCGGCGAGCACAACCTCTAAGGGATCCGGTGCGGACTGGGCGGTGATCGGCGGGAGTTTTCCAGTGCTAACGAGATCGGTGTAATAGCCGAACATCTCCTCGATGAGGCTGAACTGGTGGTTGCCGTCGGCCAGGCTGTGATGGATGTAGAGGGTCGGCCGCGCTTCGGTTCCGTCGAGCAACAGTCGCAGATGGACCAGCGCCTCACCCTGGTCCAAGTGCACCGGCGGAGCCTCGCTGTCCGGATCGTCGAGGTGCACAATTTCCAGCTCGGGGGGCATCAGGTCGTCGACGACGATCTGATGGCGCCCGTCCGAGTCGCGCTCGAGGTGGCCACTCAACACCGGATGTGCCTCCAGCAGCGCGTCGAACGCCGTCGACAGTGCATCGGCGTCGATCGTGCCCCGCGCGTGCGCGCAGAGGCCGACGAAATTGTGTGTCTCGGCGAATATCTCCTCGCTGCGCGACAGCTTGCGGATCACCGACGATGAATACATTCTCAAGCTCCCTGGCGGATTGGCGAATACCCAGCTTTATTCGGACTACCCGCTCATCGGCTCATGCTAGCCTTCCGGTATCCGATCGCCATCGGCACCGCGCATGCGGCGACGAGCCCCACCGCCCACAGCAGCACGCCGACCAACGGTGTCGCTATCGGGCCACCAATTGACAACCCGCGCATCGCCTCGACCGCATAGCTCATCGGTTGATGTTCGACGACCGGCTGAATCCAGCCGGGATACTGGTGCAGCGGCACGAAGCCGGTGGAGAAGAACATCAGCAATCCCCAAACCACCTCGGTGGCCTCCACCATGATCGTGTTGGCGGCATACAGCGCCAGCGTGATGACGGCCATGGTGAACGCCACCCCGAACGACAGCGGAACCAGCAGCCAGGCCACCGCCGCCGGAAACCCCTGGTGAAACCGAAAGCCCAGGACGAACGCGGTGCACATGATGACCGCGGTGGTCGCCAGGATTCGGACCGCATCGGCGGCCAGCCGCGACAGCAGGCCGGACGCCCGGTGTACCGGCAACACCCACAGTCGGGACAGCAAGCCGTCCGCGCGTTCCCGCATCAGACCGATCCCAGCGATCATGGATCCGGACATCGTCCCGACCATGGCGACCAGCGGGACGCTGCCGTAAAGCGCGCTCTGCCCGGTTACCTGCGAAATACCGTCGCCCAGAACGATATTCAGAGCCACCAGCAGCACCAAGGGCATGATAAGCGACTCGGCCACCGTCGCGGGGTCGCGGGTCCACCGGCGCAGCACCCGCACCGCCAGGATCCAGGCGTCCAGCACGAGTCGCCGGCCCGACTTCTCGGACAGGTCACGCCGACCGGCGGTTGCAGCAACCATCATCGCCGCCGCGAGGCCACCACGATGTTCAGCGGAAACAGCACCACGATGAAGCCGGCTACCCAGAGCAGCGTCGGGAGCATCACCGGCCACGTGACGTCGCCGGCCGCCGGTGTGCTGTCTCCGGCCAGCGCACGCAGCGCGTAAACCTCCTGGGAGGTCGGCTGATTGCGGACGAAACCCTGAATCCAGGCCGGGAAGCGTTCGGCCGGCTGCAACCCGGTCGACAGCAGCCCGAGGATGATCTGCGGGATGAGCATGATCGGGGTGGTGGCCTCCGGACTCTTGTTGACGGCGCCGATCAGGTCGCCGAGCAAAGCCAAGGCCACACCGATCATCACCACCAGCACACAGAAGCCGATCGTGTACACCGCGCCGCCGTAGAACCGAAAACCGATGACATAGCCGCACGCCAGCGAGACCGCCAGCGCGATACCGCAGCGGTACATGCTCGCCGACAGGCGGGCCGCCAGCGGTGTCAGCGGGGCGATCGGCATGGCCTTGAATCTCCGGTTGACCCCTTGCACCGAGTCGGTGGCCGAACGAAACGCCGTCGCAATGGTGGCGAACGCCACCGCCTGCAGCGCGATCAGCGGCGTCAGGTATTGCGCATAGCTGCTCATGCCACCGGTGAAGGCACCCATGATCTGCTTGAGCGGGATGTAGAAGCCGACGGTGAACATGATCGAGGCGGCCACCTGGGTGACGACCTCGCCGTTGCGCAACGTGGGCGCGATCATTCGCATTGTCAGCACCCACCACTGTTGAACGGTGGATGTCGCCGGCCGGACGGTCGCTATGGCGGTCACCTGTGCACGTCCATGTTGAGGCGCGCGGTGCGCACGTCGTCCGCGCTCACCAACCGATGCCGGCCGCCCGGCCGGCGTCTAGGTGTCCCGGCTTCGGCGTACGTTGTCGACCTGATCTCGTTGTGCGCCAAGCGATGCCGTCCCATCGCCGCACGTCGAAGTTGCCGTGTGTCCAGTGGTGTTGTGGTGGCGTCGTCGACGTTTTCTCCGGTCAGCGCGAGAAACACCTCGTCCAGCGAAGGACGGCGCAGGGCGATGTCGATCAGTTCGATGTTGGCCGCGCTCAATCGGTGCAACGCCTGCACCAAGGTGTTCGGTCCGTGCGGGGCGGGCATGGTGATGCGGTCGGATGCCGTCGTCAATGCCGCCCGGTTCCGCGCTGGCAACAACGGACCCAGCGCCCCAACCATGGCTTGCAGATCCGTCCGGCGGCGCGGGACGATTTCGCAGTACGTCGCTCCGGTGCGTTCCTTGAGTTCGTCGGCGGTTCCCTCGGCGATGATGGTGCCGTGGTCGATCACGATGATGCGGTCACTGAGGGCGTCCGCCTCCTCCAGGTATTGCGTGGTCAGCAACGTCGCGATGCCCGCCGCCTTGAAGTCGGACACCAACTCCCAGATGCCTTGCCGGCTGCGCGGGTCCAGTCCGGTGGTGGGCTCATCCAAGAACACCACCTGCGGGCGCACCACTAAGCCGCAGGCGATGTCGGTTCTGCGGCGCATCCCGCCGGAGTACGTACTGACACTGCGATCGGCCGCGTCGATGAGATCGAACTTCTCCAGAAGTTCTTCCGCCCGAGCTCGGGCGACCTGTTTCGGCAGCCCGCGCAGGCGCCCGAACATCAGCAGGTTCTCTCGACCGGTCAGCATCTCGTCGAGAGCGACCTGCTGGCCGGTCAGCATGATCGAGCGCCGCACGCCGGCCGGGTCGGACACGACGTCATGACCGGCGACCTCCGCGTGGCCGCGATCCGGTCGGGTCAGCGTCGACAGGATGCCCACCGTCGTGGTTTTGCCGGCCCCGTTGGGACCCAGCAGGCCCAACACCTCGCCACGCCGGACCTTGAAGCCGATATCCGCCAGCGCCACAACGGAACCGAAGGCTTTTCGGATTCCGTCGACGACCACCGCATTATCGGAGCTGGACATCGGTGGTTCTTAGGTGGATGTGTTTGGGGTGAGGTCGACCAAGGCGAGGTCGTCGGTTTCGGTGGCGGTTTCCTGTTCGGCGAGGGCGTCCTGGGTGAGCTGGATGAGGGTCTGGGTGTATTGGTTGGCCAGGGCTTCGATGGTGGTGCGGTCGATTCTGCGGGTGTCGTAGTGCCAGTGCAGGTGCAGTGTTCCGCCGTGGCGGTAGATGCGTAATTCGACCGGGTGGCCGAGGCCCGGCGGGGTGTGGGCCACGGGGGTTGCTGCGGTATCGCTGTCGAATTGGACGGGAGCGTCAGCGGTCGACAGGGCAGCCAGGTCGGGCAGGGTGCCGGCGTAGGAGAAGTAGATATCGCTGGGTTTTGTGGTGTCCAGTTGCGCTGCGGTGGGTGCGTAAAGGTAACGCAGCAGCCCGTAGCCGATGCCGTGGTGCGGAACGGCGCGCAGGCTCTCGCCGATGGTGTTGAACAATTCGGTCGCGCTGCCGGAGAGTGGGCTGCAGTCCAAGGTGACCGGGTACACGCTGGTGATCTGACCCAGGGTGCGGTGCAAGTCGATGTCGGGTTTGAGCACCGGGCGGGCGGTGTCGACCAAATCGACGCCGATGGTTCCTTCGCCGAGGGTGCTGGCCAGGGTCCGGGCCAGGGCAGCGAGCAGGATTTCGTTGATCGGTGTGCGCAGCCGGCGCCGGGCGTCGTCGAGATCGGTGGTTTTGGCCGTCGACAGGGTGGTCGCGAGGCGGTCCAGGTCACTGCTGGCTGGTGGTTGCTCAGCGGGGCCGGCCAACTGCAAGGTGGTCGGGGTGGTTGCGGTGTGCAGCCAGTAGTCGCGGCTTTCGATGACCGCCGGGTGGGTGGTCAGCGCAGCACAGCGTTGCGACCATTCCAGCCAGCTGGTGGGCACCCGGGCCAGGCTGATGGGTTCGCCGGAAAGCTGTTGGCCGAAGGCGGTGACGAGGTCGGTCAGCAGGATTTCGCGTGCGGCGTCATCAGCGACGATGGCGTGCACACTGAGCGCCAGGTAGCCGGGCCGGTCGGGCCGACCGGGCAGGTAGGCGGCTGCTACCGGCGGGCTGGAGAGCTCTTGGGCACCGAGCTGCTCGGTGAGGATGTCCAGCACCATCCGGTGCTGATCGGTGCCGTCGGCCGGTTCAGGACTGTCGGGCAGGGCAGCGGTGATCAGGCCGGTGAACTCCTCGATGGGTTCTTCGATGTGTTGTTGCCAGGTTCCGGCGTGCCGGCCGATGCGCAGCCGCAGCACGTCGTGGTGGTTGATCACCGCGGTGAGCACCGCGGTGATGTCGGCCGATGTGACCTGCGGGGCCAGCCGCACGATCAGCGGGATGCGCCACTGGCCGGCGTCGCGCAGCCCGTGTTCGAGAAAGTAGACGATGTTGGGCGGCAACGGGGGGTGAGCGACGTCGCCGGGCGATTGGCGGGCCAGTCCGCCGGCGGCGTAGCGAGCGGTCAGCGTCTTGGCCAGTGCGGCCAACGTCGGATTGTCGTAGAGGTCCTGCGGGGTCAAGTCCAGACCCTCATGGCCGGCGGTCATCGCGACACTGATAGCGACCAGCGAATCGCCACCCAGATCGAAGAAGTTCGCGTGCCGATCCACCGATCCGACACCAAGGCACTGCGCCCAGATCCGCTGCAACGCCGTCTCCACCGGCGAACCGCCATTACCCGCCACCCCGGCGGCGCCGGCAGCGGTGGCCGGCGCCGCGGCTGCCGCACCGGCGGCCACCCGCACGCCGGGCTGATAGTCCACCCAATGCCGCGCACGTTCGAACGGATAACCGGGCAGGGACACCCGGCGCGGCTGATAACCGCCCCGCAGCGGCGACCAGTCCACCTCGACGTCAGCTGCCCACAACTGTCCCAGCCCCAGCAGAAAGGCATCGCGATCATCCCGGTTTTGCACCTGATGACGCATCAGCCGAACCGCCCGGTGGGTGTCCGACCACCGCGGATGCCGCATCGCAGACCCAGTCAACACTCCGCCCGGACCCACCTCGACGAGCACCCGGCCGGCCTCGGACAGCACCGCATCCAGTTCGTCGGAAAACCGCACCGTCGCCCGCACCGACCGCGCCCACGTCGCCGGATTGGTAGCCTCCGCGCCGGTCAGCCAGGTGCCGGTCAGGTTCGACAACAACGGAATAGTCGGCTCCCAGAGCTGCACCCGGGACAAAAACCCGGTGAACTCCGGGATCACCGAATCCATCAACCGGGAATGAAACGCATGCGACGTGCGGACCCGACGCGCACTGACGCCGGCGGCCTTCAGCCGTTCGGAAAACCCGCGGATACCCTCCTCGGACCCGGCCACCACACACCCGCCCGGATCGTTCACCGTGGCCAGATCCACGTCATCGCCCAGATACTCCGACACAGCGTCCGGTCCCAACGCCACCGCGACCATCGCCCCGCGCGGAGCGGCATGCATCAACCGGGCCCGCATCGCCACCACCTTGATCGCGGTCGCGAGATCGAAGACTCCGGCAATGGTCGCCGCCGCGTACTCCCCGATACTGTGGCCGGCCATCGCCGCCGGCTGCACGCCGTAGGACTGCACCAGCTTCGCCAGGGCATACTGCACCGCGAACAGCGCCGGCTGGGTGCGATCGGTGCGCTCCAATTCCCGCGCGGTGCCGTCGAAAATCACCGCCGCCAGATCGACACCCAACTCCGCGGCGAAGCCGGCCGCGCACTCATCGAAGTGCTCGGCGAACACCGGCTCGGTCTGATACAGCCCGTGCGCCATCCCAGCATGCTGCGCACCCTGACCCGGGAACAAAAACACCACCCGGTCCCGGCCGCCGGCATCGGGCGCCGACTCGCCGACGAACACGTTGTCATGCTCGGACGCGGCCAGCACCGCCGCCGCGTCACCGCGATCGCCGACCACCGCCGCCAGCCGCACCCCCTCCTTGCGCCGACCCGCCAACGTCGCTGCCGCATCGGCCAGCGCCGGCGCACCCGCTCCCGATAACGCTGCCGCCAGTTCGCTGCGCGCCCGCTCCAACGCTGCCCTGCTGCGTGCCGACAACACCAGCACCTGCCGACCCGCCTCCGGCACCGTAACCGCCGGCTCGGGCCACTCTTCCAACACCACATGCGCATTGGTACCGCCCACGCCGAACGACGACACGCCGGCCCGGCGGGCCCCGTCGGCCTCCCACGGCCCAGACTCAGCGCGCACCACGAACGGACCCGAATCCAAATGCAATTCGGGATTCGGACTCGTGTAATGCAACGTCGCCGGAATCGCCCGATGCTTGAGGCACAAAATTGTCTTGATCAGCCCCGCAATCCCGGCCGCCGACTCCAAGTGTCCGATGTTCGACTTCACCGATCCGACGAAACACGGACCCGACCGCTGTTCCTCCGAAGCGCTGAACGCCTGCCGCAGCCCCTCAATCTCAATCGGGTCCCCCAACGGCGTTCCGGTGCCGTGCGTTTCGACATAACTCACCGTGGCGGCATCCACCCCGGCCACCGCATGCGCCTCAGCGATCACATCAGCCTGGCCGGCCGCATTTGGTGCGGCGTACGTCATCTTGGTCGACCCGTCGTTATTCAGCGCCGACCCTCGGATCACCGCATGAATACGGTCACCGGCCTCGACCGCGTCGGACAGCGACTTCAGTACCACCACCCCGACGCCGCTGCCGAAAACCGTTCCGTCCGAACGCACGTCGAACGGCCGACAGTGACCGCTCGCCGACACCATCGACCCCGGCTCGTACCAATACCCGACCCGATGCGGGATCCGCAACGACGCACCACCGGCCAACGCCATGTCGCATTCGCCGTTCAGAATGCTCTGGCAAGCCAGATGCACCGCGACCAGCGCTGACGAACACGCCGTCTGCACCGACAACGCCGGCCCCCGGAAATCGAATTGATGCGCCACCCGCGTCGCCAAATAGTCCTTATCGTTCTGCAACGACAAGTTCACCATCTCGAAGGTGACGCCCTGACCAATGATCTGGTGCGGGTCGTTGACCGACATCAAGTTATGCAACAAATATCCGGACGTGGTGCTCGTCGCAAACACGCCGACCGAACCGCCCACTGCAGCCGGATCCAGCCCGGCATCCTCCACCGCGTGAAACGCACACTGCAGAAACAAGCGATGTTGCGGATCCGTCATCCGGGCAGCATGCGGCGTGAAACCGAAGAACTCGGCGTCGAACTCCTCGATACCGTCCAACAACGCAGCGCGGCGCACATACGCAGAATTCGCTAGCGCCTGCTCGCTGACGCCGGCCGCCAACAGGTCCTGCTCGGACACATCGACGATCGATTCCGTACCGGCAGACAAGTTGTCCCAAAACTCCAGCACCGATCCCGCTCCGGGAAACCGCCCGGCCATCCCGACAATCGCAACCGCACCGTCGGGCAGCACACCATCGGTCGTCACGCTCGGTCACCTACCTTCCGCCGCGCCGCGGCCCGCTGTCGCGCCGCGGCTCGCTGCTGAGCGCGGGTGCGAACGCCGCCGGTGCTCTCACTGTTGTCCTGTTGCCCCAGGCCGAGCTGGCGGATGAGATCGGTCGCCAGATCAGCCAGCGAGGCGCCCTGCAGCAATAACGCCACCGGTGGTTCCACGCCGAAATCGCCGCGGACGGTGTTGCGGATCCGCACCGCCATCAACGAATCCAGGCCCAGCTCGGTCAGCGGCTTTTCGGTGGCGATGGCGCTGCCCTTGGGGTAGCCCATCACCGCGAGGATGCGGCCGCTGAGCCGGGCCGTGACCGCCTGGCTGACCGCGGCGGCGTCCATGTCCCGAAGCGCTTCCGGGCCCGCCCAGTCGTCGTCGTCGCTGTCGACGTCGAGTTCCTCGGCCAGGGTGGCGAAATAGCCGAGGTGCTGGATCTCCGGGAAGGCGGCGGCCGCGCGATCCATCCGCAGCCGCGCCACGCCTACCCGGGACAGATCGCCGGCCAATATCGCCTCCAGCGCCTCGATACCCTCGGCCGGTGCGATCGGATCCAGGGCGCTGAACGTCAGTTCTCGCGCGACCCCGATGTCGGACCATTGGCCCCAGTTGATCGTGGTGGCCGGCAGGCCCGCGGCGCGCCGCCAGGCGACCAGGCCGTCAAGCCAGGCGCTGGCCGCTGCGTACGCTGCCTGGCCGGGCGAGCCCAGCAGCGACGACGTCGAGGAGAAGCCGACCCACCAGTCGAGTTCCCGCTCGAGGGTGGCAACGTGCAGGTGCAGCGCGCCGGCCGCTTTGGGCGCGAAAACCCGGTCCAGGCTGTCTCGGCTCAGGCCCACCACGATCTGGTCGTCGATCACCGCGGCGCCGTGCACCACACCGCGCAGGGCCAACCCGGTCGCCTCGGCGGCGGTCACCAGCCGTTCGGCCACACCGGGCGCCGCCACGTCGCCGCGGACCACCGCGACCTGTTCGCCGCTTTGGTCCAGGTCGGCCAACACCATCCGCTGTTCGGCGGATGGCTCGGAGCGGCTGTTGAGCACAATCCGCCCGGCTCCGTTCTGCACCAGCCAACGGGCCACCACCAGCCCGATGCCGCCCAGGCCACCGGTGATGATGTAGGCGCCGTTCGGCCGCACGATCGTCGCGTCATCGTCGGCGGCCAGAGTTGCGCGCCGCAGCCGTTCGACGTAGCGGTGCCCGTCCCGCCAAGCGATCACGTCATCGGTGCTGCTGTGGTCCAGCTCGGTCAACAATTGCGCCACGGCGTCCTCCGCACCGTCGACGTCGACCAGGCTGGCGCGCAGATCGGGATGTTCGTAGGCCAGGACGCGGACCAAGCCTTTGAGGGCGCTCAGGGCGGGATCGCCCAGCTCCCCGTCGTTGACCGTCAACCCGTTGCGGGTGACCAACCATAGTCGCGGCGCCTTGCCGTGCCAGCCGCCGACGAGCGCACGCACCGTGGTGGAGATGGACCAGGCCAAGTCGCGTCCACGCCGCACCGCCGCCTCATCCGATCCGGCTGTGCCGTCGAAGGTGCGCTGGCCGGCGAAGACGATCACGCCGGCCGGGGGCAGGCCGGGGTCCGCTGCAGTTTTGCCGAACGCCTCGATGACCGCAGCCTCCCGCGTGACGTCTGCGGTGCACACGCGTCGGTCCGATGAGTCGAACCGATTGACGAAAGCCGTTGCCAACTCCTCGGTTTCGGCGCCGTTGGTCAATATCAGCCAGCTGCCCGGCGAAGCGGTGGCAGCACCTCCGGTGGTCGGCGTCTCAATCCAGGTGGTGTCGAAGATCTTCTGCGTCAACGGCAGCGGCACCGTCCGTCGCTGGACCCGTTGCAAGTAGATTCCGGTGAGTTCGGCGGTCGCCTTGCCGGCGTCGTTCATCAGGCTGACTCGGCCCACGATGCCGTCGTCGTCATGCTTGACCAGTTCGGCATGGCACCGGGCCCGCCGACCCACGTCACCGAACACTCGGATCGCCTCGACCGACACCGGCAGATAGGTGGCTTCGGTCGATCCGGTCAACGATTCCGCGGGCATGGCCGCGGCCAGGCACTGCAGCGCCGCGTCGAGCATCACCGGGTGGATCCGATAACCGCGGTGCGGAGCGGCTTCGTCGGGAAGGGCGATTTCAGCATCCGACGAACCGCCCGGCTTGCGGGTAATCCGGGTCAGCGCAGCGAACGCTGTGCCGTGGTGCAGGCCGGTGCGGTGCAGGGCGAAGTAGAAGTCGGCCGGTGACAACGCCGTGCCGGCATCGCCGGAACTCCTCCATTCGGCCGGTTCCGCCGACCGGGCTGCCTCGACCCGGGCGACCGCATGCCGGGTCCAGGTGCCGTTGGCCGACCGGGAGTGGATTTCCACCCGGATATCGGTGTCGGAGTTCTTCGCGTGCACCGAGCCGTGGGCACCGCGTAGCAGTTGGGTGGTCACCTCGGTGTGCTCGTCCAACCGGAGCATCTGTTCGACTTCGAGCCGGCGAACCGTCACTTCCTGGACGGGCAGGCCCAAAGCTTCGCTGGCGGCGGCCAGCGCCATCTCAGCGAAACCTGTTGCGGGCATGACGGACTGACCGTGCACTTTGTGGTCGGCCAGCCAGGGCACAAGTTCGGTTCCGACGTCGGCCTGCCAGATGTGGTCTCCGCCGGTCGGCATCTCGATGTGCGTGCCCAACAGGGGGTGCGCGCTGGCCGACTGCCGGCTCGCCGAAACCGGTGCCGCCCAGTATTTTACGTGCAGCCACGGCGTTGGTGGGAGATCCGCCAGCCGAGCCGGAGCACCGTCCGGTTCTGCGGTATCCGCCGATGGCGGGCGCAGGGTGGCCAAGTGGGTGTGAAAGGTCAGCGTTTCGGACCCGTCCCTGGTCAAGGTGGCGGCCACCCGGAAGTCGCCGTGCGGCCGGGCGGATGCCAGGTTCTCGCCGATGGCGTGGGTGAGCAGCGGGTGCGGGCTCATTTCGATGAAGGTGGCATGCTTT
>CAZPZQ010000006.1:0-33368 GCA_964590745.1 uncultured Mycobacterium sp.
CGGCCGACCCGTTTGAGCACCGAGTTGAGCGGCTCCCCGTTGACCAGTTCCATGACCAGATAGGCGATGTGCCCTTCGCTGGGCAGGTCGGTCTCGCCGTAGTCGTGCACGCTGGCGATGCCGGGATGGTTGAGCATCGCGGTGTTGCGGGCCTCGGCGCGAAAACGTTCGGTGAATTCCGGGTCGTCGGAGAACTCGGCTTTGAGCACCTTGATTGCAACCCGCCGGCCCAGCAGGTTGTCGATCGCCTCCCACACCTGGCCCATGCCGCCGGTGGCGATCAGCCGTTGCAGCCGGTATCGCCCGGACAGCGTCGCCCCTACCTGCAGGCTCATGATCCCCCCTGCAGCGCTGACTCGATGACGGCCCGACCGATCGGTGCGGCCAGCGCTCCGCCGGTCGCCGAGAGTTGGCCGCCACCGTCTGCGCTGCCTTCCACCAACACCGCAACGGCCACACTCGGCGCTCGGGCCGGGGCGAACGCGATATACCAGGCGTGCGGCGGGTTGTGTCGCGGATCGGCGCCATGCTCGGCGGTACCGGTCTTCGAGGCGATCTGCACGCCGGGTATCGCTCCGTCCTGCTGGGTGAACTTCTCGGCGCGGACCATCAGGTCGGTCAGTTGAGCCGCTACCTGTGCGGACACCGCGCGGCGCTGCTGACGGGGTGTGGTGGTGGCGATATCGACCAGGTCCGGGCCTTCCAAGCTGTCCACCAGATAGGGCTGCATGACGACCCCGCCGTTCGCGATGGTTGCCGCGATCAGCGCATTTTGCAGCGGGGTCAGCGCCACATCCCGCTGGCCGATGCTCGACATGCCCAACGCCGCAGCGTCGGTGATCGGGCCGACGGTGGATTTCGCCACTTGCAGCGGAGTGGGATCGGGAACCTGATCCAAGCCGAACGCGCGCGCGGTGTTGCGCAGCGCATCCGCGCCGGTGCGGATGCCGAGTTCGACGAAGGCGGTGTTGCAGGATCGTTCAAACGCCACCCGCAGCGACACGGTCTCGTCGCTGCCGTCGCAGGCGGTGCCGCCGAAGTTCTCCAACGTGACGGTGCTGTTCGGCAACGGAATACGTGGCGCTGCGGTCAGCCGATCGTTTTCGCTAGCGCCCGCCGACAGTGCTGCCGCGGTGGTGATCACCTTGAATGTCGAACCGGGCGGGTACGTTTCGGCGAGGGCCCGGTTCGTTAACGGTGAGTCGCTGCTGTCGCGAAGCCGCCGCCATGCCAGGCCCTGTTTGTCGGCATCGTGCGACGACAGCAGATTGGGGTCGTAGGACGGCGACGACACCAAACCGATGATCTTGCCGGTGGCCGGCTCCAGGGCCACTACCGCGCCGCGGCATGGCCCGTCGCAACCGCGCTGCATCGCATCCCAGCCGGCTTGCTGCACCCGCGGAATGACGGTGGTTTCGACGTTGCCGCCGCGGGGTTCGCGAGCGGTGAAGAAGTCGGCCAGCCGGCGGCCGAACAGCCTCGGATCGGACCCGTTGAGCACCGAATCTTCGGCACGCTCCAGCCCGCTGCTGGAAAACCGCAGCGAATAGAAGCCGGTGATCGGCGCGTACTCAGCGGGATTGGGGTAGACCCGCTGGAATCGGAACCGGTCGTCGGTGGTCACCGAATAGGCCAGCAACTGTTTGCCCGCCGTGATCTGGCCGCGCTGACGAGAGAATTCGTCGAGCAGCACCCGCTGGTTGCGCGGGTCGGCCCGCAGCCCGTCGGCCGCCAAAACCTGGGTCAGGGTAGCGTTCACCAGCAGCAGCACCATCAGTGCCATCAGGGTCAACGCGATACGCCGCAGTGAGGTGTTCATACCCGTTCGATCACCTCGGTGTGCGCGGCGGCGATGGGCGTGGTGTGTTGCGGGGCGGGCCGGCCGGTCAGCGGCCTGCGCGCGGCGTGCGACACCCGCATCACGATCGCCAGCAGCACGTAGTTGGCCAGCAGCGACGAACCCCCGTACGACAGCCACGGCGTGGTCAGCCCGGTCAACGGAATCAACTTGGTGACACCGCCGACCACGATGAACAGTTGGATGCCCAGCGTCGCGGACAGCCCCGCCGCCAGCAGCTTTCCGAAGCTGTCCCGGACGGCGATAGCGGTGCGCAGGCCCCGGATGACGACGATGGTGTAGAGCATCAGCACACCGGCCAATCCGACCAGCCCCAACTCTTCGCCGAACGCCGCGATGATGAAGTCGGTGGACGCGGCCGGCACATACCCGGGCTGGCCGGCGCCCAGACCGGTACCGAAGATGCCGCCGGTGGCAAAGCTGAACAGCGACTGCACCATCTGGTAGCCGCTGCCTTCGGGATCAGCGAACGGATGCAACCAGGTCTGCACCCGCAGCCGAACGTGGTGGAAAACGAAATACGCGGCAAAGCTGGCCGCCACGAACAAGACGAGGCCGATCGCCATCCAACTGAGCTGTCGGGTGGCGATGTAGACCACCACCAGAAACGATGCGTACAAAAGCAGCGAGGTCCCGAGATCCTTCTCGAAAACCATCACCCCGACCGAGAGCACCCAGGCGGCCAGCAGCGGCGCCAGGTCGCGTGGCCGGGGCAGGTTCATGCCCAGCACGTGCTTGCCGGCGCTGGTGAACAGGCTGCGTTTGGCCACCAGCACCGCAGCGAAAAAGATGAGCAGCAAGATTTTGGAAAACTCGGCGGGCTGAATAGAGAAGCCGGGCAACCGGATCCAGATCTTGGCTCCCTGCTGCTCGGACAACGACGGCGGCAGCAGCGCTGGCAGCACCAACAGCACCAGGCCGGCGGACCCGCTCAGGTACCCGGCGCGGGCCAACTGACGGTGGTCCTTGAGCAACACCAGCACCAGCGCGAAGGTCACCACCCCGACCAGCGTCCAGAGCATCTGCAGGGTGGCGGCGGGCCGGCTCGCCGGGCCGGCGGCGCCAACCCCGAGGTCGATCCGGTGGATCATCACCAGGCCGAGTCCGTTGAGCAGCGCCACCACCGGCAGCAACAGCGGATCGGCGTACCGGGCGTAGCCCCGAATCATCAAGTGGGCGAATACGCACAGCAGCAAAAACACCACGGCGTAGCCGGCCAGCGACCAGCGCGGGCCCGGTTCCTGGCCGGCTTCGACGATCAACAAAGCCACCATGCTGATCGCGGTGGCGAAGCACAACAGCAGCAATTCGGCATTGCGGCGGTCCGGTAGCGCCGGTGTCAAGGCCACTGCCGGTTGAGGTTGGGTGGTCATGCCGCCGCCCGACAGTCGATCCCCGGCTCGGGCGGAGCCGGGGGCAGATTGGTCACCGTGGGCAGGTGCGGCACGGCGGGGGCGGTACCGGTCGGCGCCCGTCCGGGGACGCTGGGGGCGGGTGACGGCGCGGTGCCCGGTACCGGTGGCCGTCGCCCAGCGGGACCGGGTGGCGGGCATGGCGGCAGCAGCGAATCGTGCGCCAGGTTGCGTAACTGTTTGATCGCATCGTCGAGGCTGCCGACCGGCAAACCGTTGATGACTTGCTGGCGAGCCGGTGGCCGCAGGTCTTCCAGCGTCATCAACCGGCAACCCAGTTCCGCGCCGGACTGGCCGTAGCTGATCTGCAGCAGTTCGCCGCGGTCGTTGAGGCAGGCCAGTAAATGCGGCCGCTGCAACCGCCACCCCAGGATCGACCCCTGCACGCCGCGCATGATGGTCACGGTGTCGCTGTCGGCGGTGAGGTAGTAATAGGTGCGGATCACCGCTCGGCCGACCAACAGACTGGCCGATATCAGCAAGAGCACCAGCAGCGCCGCGATGAGTAGTCGCCGGCGCGACCGCGGCGGCCGGGTGAACGCGCCCACTTGGGGCAGAACACGTTTGGCGACGGTTTTGCGCGAACCGATTGCCGAAGCCCGCCCGGCGGCGGTGTTGGGCAGATTGAACTGGTCGTCATCACCGGACACCGCCCCGGCCAGGATGGGCTGGGTTTGGGCATAGTCGAGGTCGACGACGTCGGCGACCACCACGGTGACGTTGTCCGGGCCGCCGCTTCGCAACGCCAACTCGATCAACCGGGCGGCGCTCTCGTCGACGTCGGGAATCTCCAACGCCTCGTGGATGGTTTCGTTGCTCACCGGATCAGACAGACCATCCGAGCACAGCAGGTACCGGTCACCGAGTTGGGCTTCCCGAATGCTCAGGGTGGGCTCCACTTCGTGGCCGGTCAGCGCCCGCATGATCAGCGAGCGCTGCGGGTGGCTGTGCGCCTCTTCCGCAGTGATGCGGCCTTCGTCGACGAGGGTTTGAACGAAAGTGTCGTCCTTGGTGATCTGCATAAGTTCACCGTCCCGCAGCAAATAGCCGCGTGAGTCGCCGATGTGCGCCAGACCGAGCCGGTCGCCCGCGAACAGAATCGCCGTCAGCGTGGTGCCCATGCCCTCCAGTTCGGGCTTGTCTTCGACATAGGCGGCGATCGCCGTATTACCCTCGCGCACTGCGGAATCGAGTTTCCCCAGCAGGTCGCCTCCGGGTTCATCGTCATCGAGCGGGGCCAACGCTGCGATCACCAGTTGGGAGGCGACCTCGCCGGCGGCGTGGCCGCCCATGCCGTCGGCCAACGCCAGCAACCGTTGCCCGGCGTACACCGAGTCTTCGTTGTTGCCGCGGACCAGGCCGCGATCGCTGCGCGCGGCGTAGCGCAAAACCAGGGTCACGGGCGCAACTCGATCGCCGTCTTGCCGATCCGGACCGGCGTACCGATGGGTACTCGTACCGCGGTGGTCACCTTCACCCTGTCAAGGTAAGTGCCGTTGGTCGATCCTAAGTCCTCGACATACCATTCCGAACCGCGCTGGGACAGCCGGGCGTGCCGGGTCGACGCGTAATCGTCGGTCAGCACCAGGGTGGAGTCGTCGGCGCGACCGATCAGCACCGGTTGGCCGATCAACGTCACCCGGGCGCCCGCCAGCGGCCCTTCGGTCACCACCAGGTAGCGCGCCGTGGTGCGGCGCTGCCGCGACGGCAGCAGGGCACCCCGGATGGACAGGCCGCGCCGCACCATCACCGCTCCGGTCGGTGCGTAGATGTCGGTCCGCAGGATCCGCAGCACCGACCAGATGAACAGCCACAACAGCGTCAAAAACCCGCCGCGCGTCAGCTGCAGCACCAGTCCCTGCATCCGGCGTCCTCTCCGTTCTCGCGCCCCCGAACCATCCAGGCCGTGCCTGCTGTGCGCCGTCGCGCCGAGCACATCGGCACCGTCACGATACTTGGATGATGATCGGCGCGGTGCGAAGCCGGACGGCTCCGCCGGAGCGTTGATCTCAGTGCACGCGGACGATGATCTCCGAGTGGCCCAATCGGATGACATCGCCGTCGGCCAGTTGCCATTCCTGTACCGGCGCGTTGTTGACCGTGGTGCCGTTGGTGGAGTTCAGGTCGGATAGCAGCGCGACTCGCCCGTCCCAACGGATTTCCAGGTGACGACGCGAGACGCCGGTGTCGGGGAGCCGGAATTGGGCATCTTGGCCGCGGCCCACCACGTTGCTGCCCTGCTGCAACTGGTAGGTACGGCCGCTACCGTCATCGAGCTGCAGGGTGACGGTGGCCGCCTGCGGATAGCCGCCGCCGTAGCTGTCATAGCCGCCACCGGGCGCCGGCGGCTGGCCGTAGTCGTAGCCGCTCGGAGGCCCGCCGTAGCTGCCGGCCGGCGGGCCCTCGTAGCCTCCGCCGGCGGGGGGTTGCCCATAGTCCCCGTAGTCATAGCCGCCGGGACCGCCCGGGGCGGCGGGCGCCTCGCCGTAGCGACCGTAATCCGGCTGGCCGTAGTCCGGTTGGCTGTAGTCCTGCCGGGGGTATGGCGGCGCGCCCGGGTCGTAGCCGCTCGGTTCGGGGTAGGCCGGGCGTTGTTCGGCCGGACTGGCGTAATCGTCGTGGCGGGCCGGTGGGCGGCCGTAGTCGCCGTAACCGGGCTGTCCGCCGCCGGGCGGGCTGTAGCCGCCGGGCGCCGGACCGGGACGGTAGCCCGGGTCATAACCGGGTCCCGGGTCGTAGCCGGGTGGGGCGCCGTAGCCGGCCGGGGGCCGCTGCTCATAAGGCGGCGGATACCCGCCCGGTCCCTGGTCGGGGTACCCGCTCGGCCCTTGCTCCGGATACCCGCTCGGTCCCGGCCCGGGATACCCGCCCGGTCCGTGGTCCGGATACCCGCCCTGCTCGGGACGCCGCGGCGGCGGATAGCCACCGGGTCCTTGGTCCGGCCGGCCTTGCTCCGGTGGGTAGGGGGCTGGCTCCGGAGGGTACGGCCCGCGAGGCTCTTCGCCATGGCGGCCGTTGTCCTGGTGGCGACCGTAGCGCTCTTCGGGATAGTCATCGCCGGGCCGGCCCGGCCCCTGGCCGCCGTGGTAGCTCGGGTTGTCGGTCATCGGTGATACTCCTAATTCTGCGTTAACCGCGTGGTCTGATTGTGGCGGGCCGGAGTGCTGGGTTGTCGGGCGGGGGCGGGCGTCCGGGTTGACTGCACCGCGGGCCCGGACCTGGCCGGTGTGCAGGGTCGACGACTGCTGGAACCGAATGACCACATCACCATACGTTTCCCAGCCCTGTTCGCGGATATAGCTGACCAACTGCGTGGCAAAAGTATGCGCCGCGTGACCGGGGTCAGCGGCCACATTCTCATAGTCGGATCCGCTGAGAGTAATGACGTAGTCGTTGGGCGCCAGCAGCCGATTGCCTTCCAACGACCGCACGCCGTCGGCCGCTTCTCGGCGCAGCGCGACCGCCAGCTCTTCCGGCACGACTGCGCCACCGAACACCCGGGCGAACGCATCCCCCACGGAGGTTTCGAGTCTGCGCTCGATGCGCTGAACCAGCCCCCGCTGGTTGTCCATCACCGCCCGCCTCACTCGCCGTCGTCGATCTCCCACTACAGCAACGCGCTCCGGCATCGTGATTGTCGGCTGCGCCCGCCCCAAGCATGGTATCGGCACGGCACCGCGGCGCGGCACCGTGCAAACCCTGAGAAACCAATCAGCCCAGCTCATCGACGTGATCTCGGCGTTCAGCCAGGCTTGCCAGGCCTGCTGGTGGCCGCGTGCGGCTCGAAGGTGGGACCGCTAAGCTGGTAGGCTCCAGCGGTTGCCCGGGCGAGTGGCGGAATGGCAGACGCGCTGGCTTCAGGTGCCAGTGTCCTTCGGGACGTGGGGGTTCAAGTCCCCCTTCGCCCACCGTTGTGCTTGTCTCGGGACATCGTGCCCACCGACCCCGGCCGCCGGTCGGGGTTTTCTTTTGGATTCGAACGGGTGGGGCCACGACGGTCCGCCGCCTCGGCGACATCGTCGACGCGGTCCGCGGTGACCAGCGGCCGGCTCTAAGAAATAACCAGCGGCAGCATGCTGTTTTTGTCTAAAACCAATTGAACTTATTGCTACAGGAGGCGATATGAGCGCTGCCGGCGGCGAAGACGGCGTGTCACTACCCACGAACGCATATCCGCGTCGGCCCCGGGACACCCGACGGGCCGGCGCGCGGATCCTCGATACCGCCGAGGGCGTCCTGGCCGCGCTGCGTCGCTGCCGGGTTGATAGCGCATTCGTTGAGTTGATGCAGACGGCGAAGCAGCACGGCGTCAACCCGGTGAGCCTGGCCGATGCCTTGGTCACCATCGCCGAAGGGCAACTGACCAGCGACGCCGACAGGGCGGTCGCGGGCGTGGCGCGTGCCACCTGGGGCCACCTGCTGAGCGAGATCGGCCGTCGGGGCCGCACCGGTACGGTCACATGCTGACCGGCGACGGGGTCAGCGACGGACGTGGGCTGGCCGGCACCGGAGTGCTCGGCCTCCGGCAGCTTGAGCAACGGTTGCAGATACGACCCCACCACGCTGTGGCGGTGATCAATGCGCCACCGGAATCGCGGCTACGCCTGTTGACCGCCGGCAGCTTGAACCCCGATCAGGCCGATGTGGTTATCGGGTTTGCCACCCGGCCGGTGGATTTGGCCTGGCTGCGTGCCGCGTACGCGGCCGCGCGGAGCGGCCGGCTGGGATGGGTGGTCTATCCCAAACCCGGACGGCCCGGCACCGATCTTCGCCGAGACTGGCTGACCCGTGCCCTTCGGCAGTACGGCGTCGAGGCTACCCAAGACGTGTCGATCGACTGCGCCTGGTCGGCAACCCTGCTGCGGTCGTCGGCGACAGCCACAACGGCTCGCTGAGGACGGGTGGCGCGACCAGAGCGATACGGGCGATCAGAGGAGGAAGACATGCCGCCGGCGACACGGTGGGTACAGATCGTTGACGTCAACCCGCTAGCCATGGCGCGGCATTCGCCACCGATCACCTGCCCGGTTACCCAAGTCGCCGCCAGCGTCGCCGAGTGGTTCCCCAACGCCGGGGCCGTGCGCGACACGCTTTACGCGCTCCAGCACGCGTTGTGTGCTGGCGGGCACGGCGAGCGTTTGGCATCGCTGTTGAACATCGCCGTGCAACCGGCCGCGCCGGATTCAAGCGGCCGTCTGCGGCCCCTTCCGCGGCGGTAGATGGAAAACCGTCGCAGTCACCGGAATGTCGTCGTCTTCATGGTGGGCCAGCAGCGCCGCGTTCTCGGGTAGTTCTCGCGGGTTGACCTCGCCGGCGGCGATGCGGCGCAGCACCGCGTGGGCGCGAGCCAGCTCATGGCGCTTGCGGTACTGGCCGCCGGGAAGTTTGACGCCGGACCACACCCCGTACTCCTCACCGCGTTCCACGGCGAGTGCGGCACAGCGGCGCTGTTGTTCGAGCGGGCAGCGCCGCAAGCAAAGCAGCCGCGCCTCGGCGGCGGAGCGTTCGTAGACGCGCGCCTTGGCGGCACCGTCGGCGGCATCGTCGTCGGCGTAGCCGAACCAGAGATCCGGATTGGTCGAGCAGGGCGGCTGTGGCATCGGACCCACCTCCTCATTGGAGTCGATCGTTGATAACGTAGATGAAAGCATATACATACCCAGAGACGGAACACAAGAAAATCGAGACAGAAACGTATATCAACTGGTGGCGGGGTGTAGCTGTGTACTATCCGGCTATGGTCGGGGCGCTGCGGTGAGCCGCGAGTCGGCAGGCGCGGCCATTCGGGCGTTGCGCGAATCGAGGGACTGGTCGCTGGCCGATCTCGCCGCGGCCACCGGCGTCAGCATCATGGGGCTCAGCTACTTGGAGCGCGGCGTCCGGAAACCACACAAAAGCACAGTTCAGAAGGTTGAGAACGGGCTTGGCCTACCGCCCGGCAGTTATTCGCGGTTGCTCGCCGCAGCCGATCCGGACGCGGAAATAGCGCAGTTGGTTGCCGCCGGTCCGGCTCGGATTGCGGCGGTGGCGCCGTCCGCCGGCGCGGTGGTCGTCGACCGGCACGGCGATATCGAGGTGCTCGAGGAGTACGCCGAGGCCCAACTCGAGGCCCTGCGTTCGGTGATCGCCCGGCTACCGCCGCACACATCAGACGAATACGAGACGTATATTCTCTCTGTGATCACCCAGTGCGTGAAGGCGGAGATGCTCGCGGCCAGTTCCTGGCGGGTGGCGGTCAACGCCGGCGCCGACCGAGGGGTACGACTGATGCGGCATCTGCAGGCGCTCGAGGCGACGCGAGCGGCCCTGCTGGACCGACTGCCCGGCAGCCTGAGCACCCGGTTCGACCGGGCGTGCACACGCTCACCGCTGCCCGAGCCGGTCATCGCCGCATTGCTCGGTGTGACCACCGAGGAGATGTGGGATATCCGCAATCGGGGCGTCATCCCGGCCGGAGCGTTGCCCCGGGTGCGGGCGTTCGCCGACGCCATCGAAGCCGACCGGGATCATGCAGATCAGCGGACAGCGCGACGACCGACGGGGGAGTGCCGGTGACCGACCATGATCTCGAGGTGTTGCAGCGCGCGCATCAACTGTTCGCGCCGAACACCCGACCGACCCGGCTGGACGCGAGGTTGACCACCTGCCTCCGTTTACTCGAGCGGGCCGCAGACCTCAACACCGGTGGTGGACAGGAACGCTATCGGGCCGCGGTCCGTGCCTATCACGACGCGCTTCGGTCGGCTGCCGCCACCGATGCCGCGGTCACGGCCGTGATCGACGCCGGCCGCGACGATCACACCCTGGCCCGGACTCGCACCGGCAATGTGGTAGCCGAAGCGCGCGCCGACCGGGCTGGCGCACCGGATACCGGGTTAGCCCAACGAGAGGCCATCCGTCGACGAATAGCCCGACTACGTGCACAGCACGCCCACCTGCAGGCCGCGCGGCAACGCGCGCTGCACCACCGAGTCGCCTTGCGGCGGTTAGGTTATCGGACTCGAGCGGGCCGCAGAGCCGGGCCGGAACGATTGCGGCTGCCGCCGCCCGACAGCCGCGCCGGGCGAGTGGTGCGCGCCGCGCTGTCCCGGTTGGGCCGCCCCTATGTCTGGGGGGCAACCGGTCCGGACCGGTTCGACTGCTCAGGGTTGACCCAGTGGTCTTACGCGCAGGCCGGGATCCACCTGGACCGCACCACGTATCAGCAGATCCACAACGGAATTGCGGTGCCGCCATCGCAGATCCGCCCGGGTGATCTGGTGTTTCCCAGCAGCGGTCATGTACAGCTCGCGATCGGCAACAACTTGGTCATCGAAGCGCCGCATCCGGGTGCGCGCGTGCAGATCAGCCCCCTGGGTGGCCAGGTCGCGATCCGCCGCCCACTGGCCTAGCGACAACTGACTCGACGCCGGTCGAGGGCCTGAGTACGGTTGACGCATGGCAGAGCAGTCCGGGCCGTCGGTGGCTGCCATTCAGGCCCGACAGGCTGCACTGTCGGTCCGCGGCCGTAGCGCCGCCGCCGCCGACCGTGTGCTGGCCGACACTGTCCGACATGCACACAACGCCGCTGTCACGGCGGGCAATCGGCTCGACACCATTTCCGTCGAGATCGATCAGTGCATCCACCATCAACACGCGCTGGCGGTGGACACCCTGCTCGGCGCACACGAGATGCAGAGGCAACTGCTCGCCAAACAGCGTGAGCTGATTGCGATCGTGGCGGAGGCGTCTCGCGAGGCCGCCGCCAAGCGAACGGTGCTCGAGGCGCTGCGTGCCCACTACACCGCCGCGCCGGGGCCGCCGTAACCGGGTGGCTCGGCGGTACTTTGGGTGAATTGTGTACCCGGTTTCCCGGCGGTACAGTCACCGGCCATGGATCGGCCAGCGTGTACTCCGAGGCCGGGACACCGGTGTTGGGCGGGCC
This sequence comes from uncultured Mycobacterium sp., assembly GCA_964590745.1. Lineage (GTDB taxonomy): Bacteria > Actinomycetota > Actinomycetes > Mycobacteriales > Mycobacteriaceae > Mycobacterium. The sequence goes on from CAZPZQ010000006.1 coordinate 11,195, forward strand.
GGTGACAACCCGCGACGACGTGATCGATGCGATCAACCGGATCGAGCGGGCTGGGCATGCCGGTGAGGCGACCAAAACGGCGCAGATCGAGGTTTTGACGCTGCCGCCGCAGTACTACGACGGCATCCTGGACCGGCTGCGAGCGACGTTCCCCGAACTGTTCCCGCCAGCCGATCGGGGGGCCCGCACGCCGGCCACACCGCCGATCCCGGCAGCGCCGCACGGTAACGCCGGACAGCAAGGCGTCGCCGCACGCGCGATGAAGAACGCCGAAACCGCGCTGTCTCAGCAGCAGTCAGCAGTCGCGGAATTCGACCGGCAAGTGATCGAAGCTCTGCTGCATGCGCACAAAACAACCCAGGACGGCAGACGGCTGCTCGACGAGCTTCAGACTCAGATCGAGAGCGCCGCACGCGGGTGGGAGTTGAGCACTCCGGCCGGCGCCCGGGCATTCCAGCGATTTTTGATCGCCAAGCTTGGACAGATAATCCAGGTGGTCGAAGAAGCCAACGACGATGACACGTCGAAGCGTGCGCTCGCGGCGGCGTGGTCTGCGCTCTACGCCGCCCAAGCCGACGGGGACGGACCCGCCTCCGCCGGTCCGGATGACTCACCGAGTGGGGGTGCTGGGCCGCAGCCAGCCGCTGACCCGGAACTCGGCTCCGCGCCGGCCCTGGATTACCTGGACTCCCTGCCCGACGACCCCCCGCCCGGCGATGCGGGTATACCGCAGCACAGTGCGTCGGTAGCCCCAGCCGCGCCGGCCGTCCCCAGTCTCGGTGGGCAGCCGCCGGGCCTGGGTGCGCTACCGGGCGGCGGCGCCTCGGGCGGCTTCCCGCTGGGCGGCTGGCCAGCCGGCCTGCAGAGCGCCCAGCCGGCGCAGTTCGCCGACGAACCGCCCCAGCCCGACGGTGCGCTCCGGGCCGACGACGCCTCTTTTGACGAACCCAACGAACCGGACCGGCCGAACGACCCGGCCGCCGAGCCGCCGGAGAACCAGCCCGACACCGTGATCCTGCCGGACGGGGAGACCATCACCGTTGCCACACCGCAACTGGCGAGCGTGATACAGGCGGCCGCCGACGGCACACCGGTCGCGGATGCGTTCCGCCAGCAAGGCGTTACCATTCCGCCTCCGGGCACGCCGGTTATCGCACCGATCGACCAGTCCCGGGTGGGGCCGGGAGACATCGGTATGTTCACCGACCGGCACGCGCTCGCGCTGGGCAACAGCAAGGCGCTGTTGGACGGTCAGATTCAACATATCGGCAATGTCCGGGGACCGAGCTTCCTAGGCTGGCAACATCCGCCGATGCTGACGGGGAGTACGGCACCGACTCCGGTGCCGTCCCCGACCCGACCGTCGGCCACCCTGCGGGTGTGAGCGCGACAACGATCCCCGCACCGGGGGGCGTGGAGGAGGTAACAGATGGCAGAGCAGATCCATGTGCTGGTCGACCGCCTGCGCGAGGCCGCCGGGCAGCACCGTGAGGCCGCTGAGTATCTGGCGACGATCCCGGCGTCGCACCCCGAGATTCAGGCCAGCCTCGACTCGCTCGGGCCGATCTACTCGGATTTGGCCGAAGCCGGTCGACACTTGCTCGAGCAAAGACGACGGTGCTATGCGGATCAAGCTGCCGACCACGCCGATATAGCGGACAACCTGACCACGGCGGCAGCACTGTGGGAACAGCACGAGCAGGAGGCGGCTGGTGAGTTTCGCAGCCTCGGCGACGACAACCCATGACCGAGCCGAACCCGGCCTTTGACACGGCCCATCCGAGCGGTCACATCCTGTTTCGGTCCTGCCGCGGCGGCTACCTGCACAGCGTCGCGTTGACCGAGGCGGCGATGGACACCGATGCGCGCACGCTCGCCGAGGCGATTGTGTTGACCGCCGACGTATCGTTCCTCAAGGCGGCCCTCGAGGTGCGTGGTGAAATCGTCACGGCCGGCCAGACCCCGTCTGCGGCAATGCCGACCGCCGATGATCTTGAGTTGGCCACCGCGAAACTGCTCGCCCATCAACTGCGCCGCCGCGGCGATGATCGTTGATGTCGGCTCAGCGCACCCACGTTTCTGCGGTGCGAGGATCCGGTGAGATCACCGGTGGCGGTTCGATCGGGTTGGCACCGAACAACTCTCGAGCGCGCTTCAGCAGCGCGCGGACATCGTCCAACTGTTCCTGCAGCACCGCATCGGCCACGCCGTTCAGGCTACCCAGCGGGCGTAGCCGATGACAATTCAGCCGGGAAAAGCGGCCGACGGTAGGCTTTGGCGGTGGCAATCTTCGGCCGGAAGACGGCGCGCCAGCGCCTCCGGAGCGCAGCCCGCGAATCGCTGAGCATTCCGGCTTTCAGCACTCCCACCGACTGCACTCCGTGGGTGGTCGGTGGCCTTTGGCCGGCCGAGTTGACGGACGTAACCGATGAAACCGCAACGCTGGCTGACTATCTCAGCGCCGACCTGCAACGCATCGTGAAGTCGGCTAACCAGAAACTGCAGGCCATCAGGCAGGCCGACCTAGCCGGTTCGGCTCGCCGGGAAGCAGAAGCCCGGGTGATCGAAGGTGCCCGGACGTTCGCGGTGCTTCGAGTCGAATCCACGGTGCGTCAACTCCGCGATCGAGCGTCGACGTTTCCCGCGGGTTATCTCAGCGTGGATCTCGCCCCGGAACCCGGACGAGGCCACCCGGGCAACCGGTCAGAGCCGACGCGGACCGAAGGCACCGACGGTACGCCGGCCGGTGAGCCGGTGCGGGCGAAGGAACCCGAAACCGCTGAACCGGCCGAACCGGACGCCGACGCACAGCGGCTGCACCGGCTGCTGGAGTTCGTTGCTCGTCAAGAACCCGGGTTGCGGTGGGCCATCGGCACTTACGGTGACGGCACCACTTTGTTGGTCACAGATCTCGCCCACGGTTGGATCCCACCCGGGATCGAGTTGCCCGCCGGCGTGCGGCTGGCCGAGCCCGGCTGGCGAGACGGCGCGGCGGACGCGCTGCTCGGACCGGCGAAGCTCTCGGCAACCTACGCCCCGGGAGACCGGCTGAGCCGGGCAACCGACCTCGGCACCATCGCGCCGTCGGCGTTGCCCCGCGAACTGGCCCCGATCGATGATCTGGCCCGGCTGCTGGCCGAGGCGACGCACTCACGGGACGGACTGCCCGGAGTGGTGACCACGTTGGCGAGGGCCGGTGCTGCCGGAACCGGAGTAGCCGACGCCGAAGTCGACCTGCTGCGGGTGCACCTCGACACCGCGCGGTACCAGTTGCTCGCCCAGTACCCGCACCCCGACACCGCGTTGGTGTTGAACTGCATGCTGCTGGCCGCCACGGCCGGAATCGCCACCGGTGACGCGGTGGGCGCGAACTACCATTTCGCCTGGTTCCAGGCCCTGAGCAGCCCACCGGCCGGGCTGACGGGGCAGCCAACAATGAATTGACCCTGGTCACGAATGGCCGACATACTGGGCGGATGCCGGGGCCGGATAGCCGCGCCGAACTCAGCGACAAGGACCTCGTTGACGCGGTGTTGCGTGACCTGCGCGAGGCGGCCGAGAAGTGGGCGGAACTGGTCGCCGAGGCGGAGAGCATCACCTACAGTGTCGACCTCGGTGATATCCAGGCCGTCGCGGATGCAGACGGCAGATTGATCGGCCTGACGCTGCATCCAGGTGTGGTGGCCGACTACACGCACGGCCAACTCGTCGATCGACTCAACCTGGCGTTCAGCGCTTTGCGCGAGGAAGCCGAATCCGATTATGAGCAACGCTACGGCGGAGGTATCCGGTGACTGTCGATCCGCTGATCCGACATGCGCTGCAGGTGCTGGCTCGCGGTCACCAGCTGTACTCCGGCCACCGGATCGACCCGAGCTGGACGGACACCCCGAATGTGCTTCGCGGCTACCACAACCGGCTGCGGCCGCGAATGACCGCAGAACCCGCAAACGCGTTCGCCGCAGCGCGCTCTGGCCGGATGGCGAATGCCCTCCGGCAGACCGCCGCCGCCGACACCGAGCTGATCCGGGTATGGCGAGCCGCGCACGCCGGGCACCAGGTGGGCCACCACCGGACACTGGCAATCGTCGACGACGCATACGCCGACCCGGCGCCCGCTGCCGACACGCTGATGGGCCGGCGAGAGGCCATGCGACGCATGGTGGATCGATTACAGACTCAGCGCAGCCACATTCGTCGATCCCGTCGGCAGTCCCGGCGATTAGCCCGCCGGATGCACCGGCTGGACTACCCGGGACAGCGACAAACCGGTCGGCACCGGCCAGCCCGCAGCGCGCATCCGGTCGGAGTGTCCGCGGTGCGGTATAGCCGCTCGGCGGTTACCGGTGACACCCGACAGTGGATCGCTGCTGCCCTGGATCGCCTCGGCGTCACCGACCGGCAAGCCCGGCGCAACTGGATCCACGGATACCAAACGCTGATCGCCCGGGAATCGGGCGGACGACCGTCGGCGGTGGCCTCCGAGCCGGCAACCGCGCCGGGCCCACCCCAGTCAGATGGTCACCGGCTTGGCTACGCGCGCGGCCTGACCCAGACGATCCCGGCCACCTTCGCTCGCTACCACCAGCCCGGCACGTCGCTGAACATCTATGACCCGGTGGCCAACATCTGCGCATCGATGAACTACGTGATAGACCGCTACGGCGTGAGCACCGACGGTTCGAACCTCGCGACCCGGGTACAGCAGGCTGACCCGCTCCGGTCGCCGAAAGGCTACTGACCGTGCCGCTGAACCTGTCCAACCGCGACCAGAATTCCGGGCATCTGTTCTACAACCGCCGGCTCAAGGCGGCCATCACCAGGTTTTCCGTCCGGATGAAACACGATGACCGCAAACAACAAGCAGCAGTGGCGCTGTCGGCGGTGTTCGTCCTGATCGGCGTCGGCTGGATGGCGCTGCTGCACGTCATGAAACCCGCTGGCCTGGTCGGGCAATCGCAGATCATCGGCAACCGGGACACCGGCGCGGTCTACGCGAAGATCAACGGGCGGCTCTACCCGGCGCTGAACCTGACCTCGGCGCGATTGGCCATCGGCAGCGCCGCAGCACCCTCGTGGGTGCGGACCGGCGAAATCAACAAGTACCCCACCGGTCCGACGATCGGAATTCCCGGGGTGCCGGACAGCATCGATGTGACTGCCGGCGCGTTATCGGCGTGGTCGTTGTGCGACACCGCCCCCGCTCGCGGCAGCGCGACCGGACCGCTGGTGACGACAATCGCCGGCGAGTTGACGGCGGCCGGCCGGGCCGCCCCGATGGGGGAGCGGCAGGCCATTCTCGCCACCCATCGGGGCGCAACGTATGTGATCTGGAGCGGCCGCCGGACCGCCATCGACCCGATGGACCGGTACGTGACCTTCAACTTGGGCCTGGATCCGGGGACCACCCGCCCGATGGAGATCTCCAACGCCCTTTTCGACGCCATGCCGGCGACCGAACCGCTGGCATTGCCGCAGATCCCGGAGAAGGGCGCACCATCGACATGGCTGCCGGGCAGCACCGTCGGCAGCGTGCTGGAAACCCGGGATGCGAGCGGGGCGGTCAGCGGCTTTTATGTCCTGCTGCCCGGCGGCGTGCAGCGGATAACTGCTTTCGTCGCCGACCTGCTGCGCACCGCGGACTCCCAGGGCTCGGCGGCACCGCAACTCATCACACCCGACAAGCTGGTCAACATCCCGGAAGTCCACATCCTCGACGTCGACTACTATCCCCGCGGAAAGCTGGAATTCATTGATACGTCGGCGAATCCGGTCACCTGTGTCGCATGGTCGAAGCAGTCGACCGACCCGCAGGCGGTGATCCGGATATTCAGCGGGCGAGGCCTGCCGGTGCCGATCGAGATGGATTCTCGGCTGGTACGGCTGGTTCGCGATGACCGGGCATCGGATTCGGTCGAGGCCGCCCAGACGCTGATGCTGCCGGGCGCGGCGAATCTGGTGGCGACAACCAGCGGGGTGCCGGTCTCGGACAGCCGGGAGAGTCTGTACTGGGTTTCTCCGCAGGGTGTTCGATACGGAATCGAATGGGACCAACGGACTTTGCAGGCGCTGGGCCTCGACACGCACAGCGCGGTGCAAGCGCCGTGGCCGATAGTGCGGACCTTCGCCGCAGGTCCGGCGATCAGCCGGGACAGTGCGCTGTTGGCCCGTGACACCGTTACCGCCGGCGGCGCGGTGGCGCCGATCGCCGGCGTGGGTGGACCGTCGGGAGGGTAGCGATGTCCAAACGTGGTTTCGTGCGCGGAACGCGTAAGCCGGTTCCGGTGGTCCCGCCCGCTCGGGTCGCGGTGGCTGCGCCGTTGGCCCTGCCGGAACGGGAGCCGCGCAACATTGTGCTGATGATCGCCATCCCGGCCGTGCTGGTGGGCATCATCGGCACGCTGGTGGTGATGTACACCTCCGGGGTCAGGTCGCTGCAATCCGGCTTCTTCCCGATGATGGGCCTGGCCGGGTTCGGGGTATTGATGTTCAGCGGCCGGCTCGGGCGGGGCCGTCGAATCAGTTGGGGCGAGCAGGAAAAGCAACGCCGCAGCTACCTGCGCCGGCTTGACGAGGACCGCGACGAAGTGCAGCGGGCCGCCGCCGAACAGCGGCGCAGTCAACTGTTCGTGCACGCCGATCCGCAACAGTTGGACACCGTGATCGGCGGACCGCGGATGTGGGAACGCCGCAGCGGTGACCCGGATTTCCTCGATGTCCGGTTGGGTATCGGGGTGCAGCAGGCCAGTGACTCCGCGGTGACGTTGCAGTGGCCGGAGGTGCCGGTCGGCGAGGAACTCGAACCGGTGACCGGCGGTGCGCTGCGCGACTTCATCCTCGAGCAAAGCAAGATCCGGGGGATCGGCAAAGTGCTGAGCCTGCGGTCGAAGCCTGGATTCAGCTTCGTCGCGGGCAGCTTGGCCGAATTGCACGATCTGTTCCGGTCGGTGCTGTGCTCGCTGGCCGTCTACCACAGCCCCAGCGACCTGAAACTCATGGTGGTCACCCGGCACCCCGAGTTGTGGGCGTGGCTGGTGTGGCTCCCACACAGCCAGCACGACGAGATGTTCGACGCTTGTGGGCTGCGGCGGCTGGTGTTCGCCTCGCCGACCGAACTCGAGGAGGCGCTCGACGCGGAACTGCACCGCAAGGGGCGCGGACCGTGGGTGGCGCCGAGCGGCGCCAGTCCGACCTCGACGCCGTCGGCGATGGAATCGCAGAGCGGGCTCACGCTGGGTCCGCACTGGGTGATCGTCGATGACCAGGTCGGAACTGAAGAGCAGTGGGAGGGGGTGACCGGCCAGAAGGGGATGGCCGGGATCACCGTGCTCAGGTTGGCCACTCGACCCGGCTCCGGGGTCGGCTTCGACAGCGACGATCAGTGTTTTGAAATCCGCAACGGCAAGCTGTTGCACCGCGGCGCGTTCTATGCGGTGCCCGATCGGCTCGCCGAGAGCACCGCCAACCGGTATGCGCGGGCATTGGCCCGGTGGTCGCCGATGACCGCCGGTGAGTTGTCGGCGACCGACAGTCAGGGCGGCGAGCTGTTGCGTGCGCTGAGCATCAACGATCCTCGGCACCTCGACGTCGACCGGTTGTGGGCGGAGAGCCGCGGACGCGGCGACCCGAAGTGGGCGATGGTGCCGGTCGGGGTGAAGCCGGGTGGCGAGTTGCAGCACATCATCCTGCGCGCCAAGGATTTCGGTGGCTTCGGCTTTCATTCCGTGGTGATCGGAACGTCCGGATCCGGTAAGTCGGAGTACTTTCTGTCGTTGTGCAGCGGGATTGCGCTGACCCATTCGCCGGAAACGTTCATCGTCATTTTCGTCGACATGAAGTTCGAATCCGCGGCCCAGGACCTGGAAGGTTTTCCGCATGTCGCCGGCTCACTGTCAAACCTGGGCAAAGACGACAGGCACCTGGCGGATCGGATGCGCAAAGCAGTCAACGGCGAGATCGCGCGGCGCTACCGGCTTTTCAAGGAAGCCGGTGCGCGTGACGCCAACGAGTACGAAGAGATGCGGCTGGCCGGACGCGATCTGGAGCCGGTGCCGATCCTGCTGGTGATCATCGACGAATACCTGGAATTGTTCATCCACCATCCGGAGTGGATCGATTTGGTGATCCATATCGGCCAGGAGGGCCGAGGCTGCAACGTTTTCTTCACGCTGGGCGGCCAGCGCCTGGACCTGTCGTCGCTGAGCAAGGCCAAAAGCAACATCGCGTTTCGAGTGGCGCTGCGAGCCGAGACCGCGGAGGATTCCCGCGACGTCATCGGTAGCGACGCCGCGCTGCACCTACCCTCACGGGAGAACGGCTACGCCCTGCTCAAGGTCGGTCCCCGCGACCTGGAGCAGTTCCGGTGCTTTTACGTTTCGGCGCCGTTCGTGCTGCCGAAGAAGGTGGTGGAGACGAACAAAACCGTCGCGGTGAGTTTTTCCCAGCCGCGACCGTTCACCTGGGAGTACCAGCCGCTGAGCGAGGCCGACAGCGCGGCACTGGCGGTGGCCGACCAGCCGGAGGAGCCCGACGAATTCCTCTTCCACCCGGACGGGTTCCGGAAGAAGAAGCTGGTCGATGTCATTCGCGAGTCACTGATCTCGCATCCGGCTCGGCCCCCGCACTCGATCTGGCTGCCCCCGTTGGAGGTCAGCGAACCGGTGGACGTACTGGTGGCCGGCTGGCGCGGCAAGCCGTGGCACGTGGACTACGGCCAAAACCCCGGTCTGGTCTTCCCGGTCGGCGTGGTGGACATTCCCGAAGACCATGCCCAACAGGTGCACACCATCGACGCGGAGATGGACAACATCATGGTGGTCGCCACGGCGCAACGCGGGAAATCAACCGCGATGATGACGTTGATGATGGCGGCCGCGTTGATGTACCGGCCGGAACGGGTGACGTTCTTCTGCATCGGCGCCGCGCTGTACCCGGTGGAAGAACTGCCGCATGTGGCCGGGGTGGTCAGCCTCAGCGACAGCGAAGGGGTGTCTCGCACGGTGGCCACCATCGAAGGTCTGATTCGAGCGCGCGAGGCGGCGTTCAAGCGCCACCAGATCGACATCGCCGAATTTCGGGAGCGGCGGTTCGGGGCGAGCGGTGGCGGCGCCACCGACCCGGACGACAAGTTCGGCGATGTGTTCCTGGTCGTCGACAACTTCGGCGATCTCTACGAGAAAGACGCCGGCATCGGTGATCGGGTGATCGCGCTCGCCCGGCAGGGCCTGTCCTATGGCGTCCATGTGATGACCAGCGCCACTGCCTGGTTCGTCGGGCAGAAGCAGGGTCTGCTCAACGTGTCGAACGCGCGCGTCCAGTTGCGGCTGAGTAACCCCGACGAGTCGCAGATGGGCAGCTCGATCGAGTTGCGCAAAGCGGCGCGCAACACCCTGGATCGCCCCGGTTTCGGACTCACCCGGGAGGGTCACGAGCTGCTGATCGGGCTGCCGGAGATCACCAGCGCCGACGGTGAGCGGATCGGCACCCGACAGGTGGGTCAGGTGGTGATCGGTGTCGCCGGCACCGGCAAGGTCGAGACGCTGGCCAGGCTGCCGGCAAGTATTGCGCTCCGCGAGATTGTCGCCGCCTACGCGGACACCGCTGACGCCGCCGATGCGTTGAACATCCCGTTCGCGATCGGGGAGAGTGCGCTGCAACCGATCGTGCTGCCGACCCGCTCGGTGCCCAACCTGTTGGTGATGGGCCGTCAATCGTGCGGAAAGACCACAGCGCTGGCGGCTTTCGGCCAGGCCTTGATGAGCCGGCTGCAATCCGAGCAGGCCCAGATCACCATCATCGATCCCAAAACGTCGCTGATCGGCAAGATTCGCGGACCGCACGTGCGGGCCTACGCCTACACCCCGGATGACGTCGACCAAGTGATCGGCGAACTGGTGGAGCAGTTGCGAGGCCGGTTGCCACCCGCCGGGCTCAGCCAAGAAGAGCTACTGAATCTGCGGTCGTGGGATGGAGCGCACCACTTCGTCCTGATCGATGACGAACAGGAACTGCGGTCGCACGGCGGCATCGGCAAGCCGGCGGCGACCGCGCCGCTGTGGGGCTTCATCGAACGGAGCCGCGAGGTCGGGCTGCATGTCATCGCATCGCGGTCGCCCGGAAACTGGGCGGGAGTTTCGGTGATGAATCCGTTCCTGCAGAAGTTGACCGCGTCGCGGGCGCCGACCCTGTTCATGGACAACGACCCGGCCAGCGTGAAGGTGTTCGGCAGGATCAGCGCCCAGCAACTACCGCCCGGCCGGGGCCTGTTGGTCACCACCGACGGCGACATCGAGGGCGTCCTGGTGGGCGCCCCGGACTGAGGCGCCGCTCAGCCGATGAGTTCCATCTCTGCGACGTGGCCGTGCGATTGCGCCGGCCGGCTGTCGCAGGTGACCAGCGGCGCAGCGAGGCCTTCGGCACGGGCGGTGTACCCCCGTCGGCTATCGTGTGCGTGTTGCGCAGTCGGTAGGCGCGCCGAACCAAAGCCTTGGTAGCCCAGCGTCGGAGCGGCAGACTCTGGAAGTCGGTGGCAGCTACCAGTCCTTCATGATCGCTGATGAGCTGGCGCATGACCGCGCGACGGATAGCACCGACCACCTCAATATCAAAGTGGCCGGGTACATGTGCTGACTCGTCTCGCAAACGCCGCGCCACCAACCCCCCCGGGCGCTGTGCCGAGCAGAAGCTCGATGGTCGCCGAGGCGCCCGGGACGATCACTCGGATCGGGCTTCGGCGACCCGTTCGGCTGCGGTGACACCCAGGTCTCGGCGCGGCACCGCGGCAAGGCGATCGAGGACGTCATCCGGGGTCGGTTCGTCGGCGATGGCACAGCGCCGCGCCAGGAGAAAATCGCCGAGGCTCATCCGCTGCGCAGCCGCCCTTTCAATTCGTGCACAAGCAACATCCATGTGGAGAACATGAACGGGGCAACCTGACGATAAGGACAGAAAATCCGTATCGACAGCCCGCGCCGCGAGCCACTACACTCAGACAATTCCGTGGGCCGGGGACAGGCCGGCTCGCGACGACCGCAGGGGAGGCAATGTGTCGTTGTTGGGGGTGAGCACCACCGCGGTTGACATGTCGGCGCTGACCGAATCGGTGATCAGCGGGGAGATGGCCGCCACCACGGCCGGCGGCGCCGCCGCCCTCACCGGTGTGGTGCCGATGGCGACCGATGCTGACTCAGCGGCGTTTGCCACCGCACTCAATGCGTCCGGCGGAGCCTATCTGGGCATGGCCGCCGAGCACGTCGGGCAGCGGATGGCATTCGCCGGGGCGCAAAATCTGGCGTCGATCACCTATCTGCTGAACGAACTGGCCGGCGCCGCCAGGCTGGCGCTGTAGCGGCCCGATATGGCCGACCCGCGGTGGATGAGCCCACCCGAAGTCGTGGCGGCGATCTTCGAGGCGGGACCCGGCCCGGCTTCGGTACTGGCCAATCAGTTGGTGTGGATCACCGAGACGATCAACCACGAGCTGGCGATGGGTTTGTCGGCGGTGAACACCGCGGCAACGGCGACTCAGTGGATAGGCCTCGGCGGTGCCGCATCGGGCCAAAGTGCGTTCGGGCTCAACACCGGGCTGCAGACGCTGGTGGGCTGGATCACCCACAAAGTCGCAGTGACCCAGGCCGCCGCCGACGCCTACCTGCTGGCGGCGTCGACGGTGATTCCCTCGGTGGTCAGCCAGACCAACCGGGACGAGACAGTGGCGCTGCACGCCACCAACGTGATCGGTCAGAACACCCCCGCGATCATCGAACGGGACACCGAATACTTCGGCGAGCACTGGCCGCACAACTCCAGCGTGGGCTGGACCTACTCCGGCGTATTGACCAGCCTGTTGAGCGGCCTCGGGATTCCGCCGCCACCGGCACCAATGGGCGCATCACCGGCTGCGCCGATGGCGGCTAGCACTGCTGTCGCGCAATCGACCGCGCAAACCGTTGCCGAGGACGGGCTGCAATCGTCGATGACCGGCGCCGGCGCCCCGGCCCGGGCGGCATCGTCATCGGGTGAGTTGACCGGCCAATTGGGGTCATTCCTGCAACAGGGTCCGCAACTGGCATCCACCATGACCGATCCGATGAAATCGTTCGCCAGCGCGCCCACCCAAGCGCTGCAAGGCTTCACCAGCGCACCCCAATCGTTGATGAGCATGTTCTCGGCGGTGCGGCCGACCGGACCGGTGGGCGCTGAAGCCGCCCTGGCCGGCGCGGTCTCCGAACCGGTGCGCGCCGGCGCGGGGGTCGGTGGCGGGGCGGGCGGCGGCGTTGGTGGCTATCCCGGGGCGGCGTTGACCAGCTACACACGTCCGGCCAGCACCTTCTCCCCGGAGAATGCCGGGCGGCCGACCGGCCGGGCTGGAGTGCTGAACGCTGCCGAGCTGCGTGGCCCGGTTAACACCGGCGGGATAGGCGGAACCCCGATGCCGATGTCGCCGGCAGCGGGGATGCTGGGCCGCAGCAACGGCGAGGGTGACCGCGACCAGGTGAGCCATGCTCGGATCGTCGTCGGCCCGACGACGTCGGATCCAGACCCGGATGGCGATGGGCACCGCTCGTGAATCGTCGTGTGCCAGTAGGTATTTGCCAAGCCGAACGCGACCGCGCGGGCGGCCGAATCGGAGGGGGGCGAAAGGTGAAGTGACAGCGCCAACCAGGCGCCTAGACTCTATCCAAGCCCCGAGGCCAGGGGGACCAGAAACCACCACGCAAACACCACAGGGAGAGTGATATGCCGAATCCGTCAACGGGCATAACCGTAACGCCGGAGTTGCTCAATTCGACCGCGCAAAAGATCGACGCGGACCTAGAGCACGCGGTAGCGATCGCCAACAGTTACTACAGCGGCCACGAGAATGTGGTTGCCGCTTCGATGTTCACCGGCGGAGCCGCGAATTCGTCGCTGGTGACGGCCGGCCACCTCAACGACAACCTGCAACAGACCATCGCCGGCTGCCAGCGGCTATCGCAGGGACTCCGGCGGGCGGCGACTTTGATGTCGGCGCATGAAGACGATGCCGCGCACAGCTTCAGCGGTTTGTTCGGCGCCGGCAGCTGATCCCGAAACCACGACGAAAAGACCTCAAGGAGTATCGAAATGAGTTTTGACGGAGGCCAGATCACCTACAACCACGGAGCGGTGGCCGACCTGGCCAGCAACGTCGGCTCGAGCGCGGCACAACTGGCCGAAATCCATGCCGACATCGCCCAACTGACCCAGGCACTGGCCGAGTACTTCATGGGTCAGGGCGCAACGAGCTTCTTCGACGCGCAGCAGCAAGCACTGCATGGACTCGAAGGCCTGATCCAGACCGTCGGTCGGCACGGGCAGACCGTGACCGATGTGCACCACAACGCGATAAACACCGATGGGCTGATCAGTCAGGGCTTCATGGGCTAAGGCCGCACCCGCGGGGGTACTGGGGCGCACGTTATGCGGGCGCCGAAGCGCCGTTTTGGATAGCTTCGGAGAACAGGAGTGTTAACCACCACCGTTGACGGCCTGTGGGTACTGCAGGTGCTCACCGGCATCGAGACCCTGGCCCCAGAGCTGGGACTGCGTCCCATCCTGCCCAGCGTGGAATCCAAACCGCTGGCGCTGGCTCATCCGATAGCCGCCGAGTTGCGTTTCGCCGGCGTGATCGACGACGCCGGGACAGTGGATGCGGCCGTGGTGGAATGGCTGACCGTCTTGGCCCGCCGCGACGTGGCCCTGGTGATTCACCTGCGCAGACCCGACGGCGATGCACCGGCCCGCGCGGTGATCGCCCGATTCGCCGAGTGGTGGGTGGTCATGGAGCGGTCGGCGGAGTTGATCCGCATCAGCGGGGCCGGCGCCGCCCGTGTGGAGGGTGCGGCCAACGCGGTGCTGAGCACGCAGATCGAGCGGCTGTGCGGGGCATTGGCGCCGGCCTCGATGCGTCCGGTGACGCTGGACGTACGGGCCTTGCAGGAGAACGCCGCGAATCCGGAAACGTTGCGCGCCTTCCTGGTCGGCCAGCGGCTAGACACCGACCAACTGCATCTGGTCATGCTGGCCACCGATCTACAACGGTCAGCGCAGGCCTCCATCGTGGCGGTGCAAACCGGGGTGGAAACCGGTCGGTCCAGCCGCACCCACGTCGGACGCACCGCGGTGACGGTGTTGGACACCCCGCAGGGCCGATTGGTTGCCGAACAGGTCAGCTCGGCCGGGCAGGATTGGATGATCATCGCGCCGGGCACCCCGACCAATATCGCGACCGCGGTGAACGCCATGCTGCGGCAACTGCCAGCCGACCAACACTGGCATTCGTACCGAAAAGTCGTCTGATGAGAGCTTATTCCACATGTTAGCGTCCGTATCGTGACAGACCCGCGCAGAACACCGTTGGGGTCGACAGAACATACCGGCACGCATCGGGCGCAGCATGATTCGGTGTCAGGGACACTGCGCATTTCCGATATGGTTGCGCCGCGCAAGATCCCGCCGGGCTCGGGGTGGCGTAAATTCATTTACAACGCGTCGTTCCACGGCATCAACCCCGGTGAGTCGCGAGCCGAGCGGCATTACCGCGAGCTGAGGACCCGCATCCGCCGGCACATCCGCAAACAGTTCGTCATCGGGGTCGTCTCCGGCAAGGGCGGGGTCGGCAAGACCACGATGACCGCCTGTATCGGTGCGGTGTTCCGCGAGTGCCGACCGGAGAACGTCGTCGCGATCGACGCCGCACCCGGCTTTGGCACGCTGGCCGGACGGATCGACGAAGCGCCGCCCGGCGATTACGCCGCGGTGTTGAACGACACCGATGTGCAAGGGTACGCCGACATCCGAGAACACTTGGGGCAGAACAGTGTCGGGTTGGATGTGCTTGCCGGCAACCGAGCCTCCGACCAGCCACGGCCGCTGGTACCGGCGATGTTTTCCGGTGTGCTGTCGCGGCTGCGGCGCACCCACACCGTCATCATCGTCGACACGTCCGACGACCTGGAACACCCGGTGATGAAGGCGGTGTTCGACGCGTGCGACACGTTGGTCTTCGTGTCCGGCCTCACCGCAGACACCTCGCTGCCGGTGACGCGTGCCATCGATCTGTTGCGGTCGATGGGCTACCACGAGTTGGTGTCGCGCAGCATGGTCATCCTGAACGACAACCACAGCAAATACGATCCCGACGCCCGGAAATACCTCACCGAGCGATTCGCGCAGTCGGGCGCAACGGTCGAATTCATGCCCTATGACCCGCACCTCGCCAAGGGCGGAATCATTGATACCCAACACGAATTGCGGAAGAAGAGCCGCTTACGGCTGTTCGAGATAACCGCGGCGATCGCCGATAAATACGTTCCCGATGCCGACAGGCCACATTGATGGCGGCGTCCACCAGAGTCTCCTTTCCGGCGCGCTGCGCTGTCGCGGTGGTATGCGGGGAGCATCTCGTTTCGCAGGTGTACCCGGCCTCGGTGCCCGTCGAAGTCTTCATCGACAACATCGTCGAACTGCTCAACGACGAATTGAAGCGCCGAGGCTTGGGCGGCCTGGATTCCGACGTGGGCTACGAACTACACAAAGCCAACGGGGTACGACTCGACGTCACGAAAACCCTGGATGAACTGGGCGTCGAGGACGGGGCCACGCTGGTGCTGGCGCCCTCGGTGGTGGGCGACTCGTTCGAACCGCAGTACGAGTCACTGTCCACCGGGCTGGCGCGGGTCGGCCAGCGACTTTTCCCGCCGGTCACCGCCGACACCGCGGCCCATACCGCGCTGGTCATCCTGGCGATGGTATTCACCGCAACGCTGGGGTTGGCGCTGCGCAACCGGGCTTCCACCGATTCGCTGACGGCCAGCATCGTCACCTCGGCGACCGGTCTGCTCAGTGCCGGTGCCGCGGGGGTGGTGTGGCGCTGGTGGCCGCACCGCACCGACATGTTCGCCGGATTTGCCTGGCTGGCCGCACCGCTGCTCGCGGTCAGCCTGGGCGCGGCCGCTCCGGGCAGCCTGGGAGCACCGCACCTGTTCATCGCCGCTCTGGCGGCGGTGCTGCTGGTGTCCGGCGTCGCCGTGGCGACCGGGCGGCTGATCGGCGTCGCCGCCGCGGTGGTGACGCTGTGCGGGTTGGGTGGCGCGGTGGCCGCGGCGCGGATGTGGTGGCCGATTCCAGCGCAGTGGCTGGGCATGTGCGTCCTGATCGTGTTGCTGTTCCTGCTGACTTTGGCGCCGACCATCGCGCTGTGGTCGGCCCGGATCCGACCGCCGCACTTCGGGTCGATCACCGGCCGAGATCTGTTCCGGCGCAGCCAGAGCCTGCCGGCCGACGCGGTGGAACCGGTGTCGGCCGACGCCGACGACGAAGCCGGCCGAGACGGCGACGACGGGGCCGAAGCCAGCCCGGACACCACCCCGCGCGGCGCACAAATCACCAGCGCGGCCGTCCGGGCCAACAGTGTGCTCACCGGACTGTGTGCGGGCGCCGGGCTGGCGCTGCCCGCCGCGGTGTGGCCGACCCTGATGCCGGGGCAGCACCGCAGTACGGCCGCAGCGGTGCTGGTGGGGCTGTTCGTGTTGATCTACCTCAGCCGCGGCCGGGCTTACGCCGACAAAAGACAGGCCGTTGCCCTGGTGTGCGGCGCGGCGGCCGCGGTGTGCGTAGGTGTCGTCAAATACGTGGTGCACGAGCCCGCCGCAGCTGATACGGCGGTACTGGTCGGGGCGCTGACGCTGACCGGATTCGGGGCGGCGGCACTGGCCGCCGGGTTGTTGGTGCCGATCACCAAATTCACCCCGCTGGTCCGGATGATCGCCGAATGGCTCGAATTGGCGGCGATCATTGCGGCGTTGCCGCTGGCCGCGTGGATCGGTGGCCTGTTCACCTGGGTGCGGATGCGATGATCGGATTCGCTCGCCGGACCGCGTCGTTGCTGCTGGTCGGTATGTTGACCGGGGGCATTGCCAATGTTCCGGCGGCCCAAGCGATCCCGCCGCCCAGTGTGGACCCCGAGCGAGTGCCCGCAGACGGGAAACCCGGTCCGGAGCAGCCCATGCGGCAGAGCAACATCTGCGCTCGTCCGATAACGGTGGCCGACCCCAACGTCGCCGTCACCGCCCCGGGCTTCACCATGCTGAACATTTCGCACGCGTGGCAGTACTCGACCGGTCACGGGGTGCCGGTGGCGGTCATCGACACCGGGGTCAATCCCGGCCCGCGGCTGCCGGTGGTGCCCGGCGGCGACTACATCATGGCCGGGGACGGGCTCACCGACTGCGACGCGCACGGCACCATCGTGGCGTCGGTGATCGGCGCTGCGCCGAACGGGATGCCGATGCCGGCGCCGATGCCGCCCACGCCGGCGTTCCCAGCGCCGGCCGGCGCGCCAACCGACGCCGCGCCGGCACCGCCCGGTGGCGCCCCGGCACCGCCGGCACCGCCGCCACCGCCGCCACCGGTGACGATCACCATCCAGCCCGCACCACCACCGCCGCCGCCGCCGCCGGAGCCGCCGGCGGACCAACCGGCGAATGCGCCCGGTGATCCTGCCCCGGATCAGCCGGACAATCCGGAAGTACCGCCGCCACCACCGGACGCCCCGGACGGTGTGGTCGGAGTGGCACCGCATGCGATCGTCATCTCGGTTCGGCAGTCTTCTCGCGCCTATGAGTTCGAGCATCCCAGCGGCGGCAGCATGGAAGCCCGCAAGAAGGCCGGTACCGTCGCGACCCTGGCCAGCGCCATCGTGCACGCTGCGAACATCGGCGCCAAGGTGATCAATGTCAGTGTGACGTCCTGCGTGTCCGCGGCCGACCCGCTCGACCAGGGTGCGATCGGTGCGGCGGTCTGGTACGCGGCCACCGTGAAGGATGCGGTCGTGGTGGCCGCCGCCGGCAACGACGGCGAAGAGGATTGCTCGCAAAACCCGTCCTTCGACCCGCTGGACCCATCCGATCCCCGGGACTGGCACCAAGTCCAAACGGTGTCGTCACCGTCCTGGTTCGCCGATT
Organism: uncultured Mycobacterium sp.; assembly: GCA_964590745.1. Taxonomy (GTDB): domain Bacteria; phylum Actinomycetota; class Actinomycetes; order Mycobacteriales; family Mycobacteriaceae; genus Mycobacterium. The sequence continues at coordinate 29,179 of CAZPZQ010000006.1, forward strand.
ACGTACTGGCGGTGGGCGCCGTCGACAACACGGGCGCGCCGATCAGCAAAAGCCTGGCCGGCCCCTGGGTGGGTGTCGCGGCACCCGGCGTCGGAATCATGGGATTATCGCCGCAGACCGGCGGCCCGGTGAACGCCTATCCACCGGTGCGGCCGGGAGAAAAGAACATGCCGTTTTGGGGCACCAGTTTCTCGGCGGCCTATGTCAGCGGAGTAGCTGCCCTGGTGCGCGCCAAGTTCCCCGAATTATCCGCACACCAGGTGATCAACCGGATTCTGCAGACCGCGCACAATCCGCCCCGCGGGGTGGACAACCAGGTCGGCTACGGAGTGGTGGACCCGGTGGCGGCGTTGACGTTCAATGTGCCGCCCGGCGACCGAACCGCTCCGGGTGCGCAGAGCCGGGTGATCGTTCCGGCACCGCCACCACCCCCGCCCGACCATCGGGCCCGCACCCTGGCGGTGGGGTTCGCCGGTCTCGTCGCGGCCGTCGGTGTGGCCGCCGCGCTGATCGCCCGGGCACGGCGAGCCCGAGCACGGTGAGCCCCCGATGAGTGCCGCCACCAAACTGGTCGTCGTGGTCGCCGGGCTGGCAGCCGGCCTGGCCGGGTGGAGCACCGCCGGTTTACCGGGGGCAGCAGCCGGGTTGGCGCTGGCGGTGATTCTGTTGGTCGCGCGCTGGCGGAACCGCCAGACGTGGTCGTGGCTGGCGCTCTGGATGCGCCGCAATGGGCCCATCGTGTTATCCGAGCCGGTCACCGTGACCAACGACCGGGCCGGCGGGGGAGTCCGATACCAAGACGGCATCGCCGCGGTCGCGGTGCAACTGCTGGGCAAGCCGCATGCGGCGACCCTGTTCACCGGCTCCACTTCGATCGAAACCGAAAACACCATCGACGTCGCCGATCTACTCCCGCTGCTGCACCAAAGCCTCGGGTTGACCGTTCAGTCGTTGAGCGTGGTGACCGTCGGTGCGCGGCGGCGCAGCGCCGGCGACTATCCGCGGGTCTATGACACGCTGATCGGCACGCCACCGTACAGCGGACAGCGGGAAACCTGGGTGGTCGCCCGGATTGCCGCGCTCGCCAATATCGAGGCGCTGCAAGGGCGAAGCTCGATCGGCACCGCCGCGTTGGCCGCCGCGCAGCGGATCAGTGCCGCGCTGCGCCAGCAGGGCATCCGCGCCAGGGTTGCGACGTCCACCGACATCGTTGAGCTGGAACGGCGGCTCGGCGGCTCCGGGTTGCCGGCGGAACATCGGCGATGGCGTTCGGTGCGCGCCGAGACCGGCTGGCTGACCAGCTACGGGTATCGGCCGGATGACATCGCCGCCGACCTGCTGGGGCAGGCCTGGTCGATGCGCGCCGACGGCATCATTCAGAACATCACGCTGCGGCCCGACGGCACGGCGTCGGCCACCGTCACCGTACGCACCCCGCAACCGCCGGCGGCCCCGCCCAGCGTGGCGTTGCAGCCGATGCCGGGCGAGCAGACCCTGGCTCTGCTGGCGAATTTCTGCGCTCCGTTGCCGGATCTGCGTGGTGTCCGACGCGGCACGCTGCCGGCCAGCTTGATCGTGCCGGTCGGCCCGTCCGGGGTGTTGCTCGGCAAGGTCGGCGCCGGCAATCGGTTGCTGCTGCCGCTGGACGACCCCGGCGAGTTCAGCCGGGTCCACATCGCCGCAGAAGACGCGCTAGCCAAACGAATTGTGGTCCGGCTGGTCGGTGCCGGCGAGCGGATCACGGTGCACACCCGCGACCCACGCCGGTGGGCCAGCGTCCGGATGCCGGATATCGTGGTGTCCGGTGCGGCGCGCCCGGCCGCGGGCACCACGATCAGCGTGGTGGACGGCCCCGTCACACCCGCGCCGCGTCCGAACACCGTGATCTCGATCGGCGAGCCCGACACCGCGCACCGGGGGACCGTTGATGTGATGATTTCCCAGATCGGTCCGGCGACCCTGGAGGTGACAACCGCTGGGCAGGTACACATCGTGGAGGTGGAGTTGTTCCGTGCCGAGAATCGCTACGCGTCATCCGAACCGGTCACCTCGATGGCCCAGCAGGCTGTGCAACTCGAGCCGGTGGACACCGGCCCATGACGACCGGCACGGCGACGGTCGCCGCGCGTAAGCGATTCGACCTTGCGATGACCCTGCTCCGTGGCGACCCCAGCGACCTGGCCGGCGCCCGCCAGCGATTCCGGGAGGCGACCGACGTCGACCCGTCGATGGCTGATGCGTGGCTGGGCCGGGTCGCCACCGGTGACGACGCATTGACGACCCTGCAGGAGTTGTACGCCTACGGCGCACGGCTGCATCGGGAAACCAACCGGCTCGGCGTCCCACTGTCCGCGGTGGCCAAGGCCGGTCCCTACCTTTCCATCGTGGTCACCGAGTCGTCGCATGCCGGGCTGGCCCTGGCCAGTGCCCTCATCGATGACGAGCAGTACGCGAAAGCCGAAGAATTGCTTGCTGACTCGGCCCTGCTGGACAGCTGGGAGAACCACCAGTGGCAGCAATATATTCGGGCCTACTTGATGTTCGCTACCCAGCGGTGGCCGGACGTGATCTCGGTGGCGGCGGCGGTGCTGCCACCACAAGCCATCATCATGTCGGCGGTGACAGCCGCCACCAGCGCGTTGGCTGCGCATGCCGCAGCCCATCTCGGACAGCCGCGCGTCGCGCTGGATTTGGTACGTCGAGTCGAACTACGCACTGGCCACGGCTTCCCGGCCGAGATGCGTCGCGACGCCGCGATCGACACCGCGGTGACCGCGATCGATCCGGTTGAATTTCCGCTGATCGCCGCTGATCTGGCATACGTGCGCGGGATGGCCCATCGGCTGCTCGGTGAGCAGGCGGAGGCGGAGGTCTGGCTGTCGAAGGCGTCAATCAACGGCGCCCTCATCGAAGCGGCGAAACAGGCGCTGGCCGATCCGACACTGCGCCTGACGGTGACCGATGAAGAAGCGATCAACAGTCGCACCGACAAATGGGATGTCACCACCGAGCAGTCCGAACAACAGCGTCACGAAGAAGCGAACCAGGAGCGCCGCGACGAACTGCTCGCCGAAGGCCGGGCGCTGCTGGACAACCAGGTTGGGTTGGCCGAAGTGAAACGCGCGGTCGCCGAACTCGAAGACCAGATCGAGGTGCGCGGCCTGCGGTTGGCCGCCGGGTTGCCGGTAACCAACCAGACCAACCATGTCCTGCTGGTCGGCGCGCCCGGCACCGGTAAAACCACCACCGCCGAGGCGTTGGGGAAGATCTATGCCGGGTTGGGGATTGTGCTTCACCCGGAGATCATCGAAGTCAAGCGGGCCGACTTCTGCGGCGAACACATCGGGGCTTCCGGCCCGAAAACCAATGACCTGATTAACCGTTCGCTGGGTCGGATCTTGTTCATGGACGAGTTCTACTCGCTGGTGGAACGTCACCACGACGGCCGACCGGACATGATCGGCATGGAAGCGGTGAACCAGTTGCTGGTCGCGCTGGAGGTGCACCGGTTCGATTTCTGCTTCATCGGCGCCGGATACGAGAAAGAAGTCGACGAATTCCTCACCGTCAACCCGGGTTTGGCCGGCCGGTTCAACCGCAAACTCCGATTCGAGTCCTACACGCCCGACGAGTTGGTGGAAATCGCGGTTCGTTACGGCCAACCGCGCGCCACCGTCATCGAACCGGCGGCCGCCGAAGTACTGCGGAGTGCCTGCGCGACGCTGCGCGGTTATCGGACACCGGACGGTGTCCACGGGATCGACATCATGCAGAACGGGCGCTTCGCCCGCAATGTGATCGAACGTGCCGAACGGCTGCGCGATTCAAGGGTTGCCGCCCAGCATCGCACCGACAAGGGATCGGTCACGGTCGCCGACCTGGAGACGTTATCTGCGGCCGACATCACCACCGCGGTGATCGATGCGTGCGCGGAAAAACATGTGCCGATGGCGCTTTGACCACGACTGGGTTCAGATCGGTGTGGTCGTCAGCGCGGATTCTCGATGAGCGCGCATCGTGCGGAGAATAACTGAGCCCTCGTGATGAACTTAGTCGGTGGCTGGTGGTGGTTGGGGTTCGAAGGGTTGGTAGCGCCACCATTGGGCGCGTTCGCCGGTGGGGGCCGGGCCAGCGGGGCCGAGTTGAGTGGTTGCCCGGTGTCGTCGGTGACGGTGAGGTGGGTGGTGTCG
>CAZPZQ010000007.1:0-32130 GCA_964590745.1 uncultured Mycobacterium sp.
GCGCCGACCTGGTGCGGGCGGTGCTCGAAGGGGTCGCCTACAACAGCCGCTGGCTGCTGGGACGGGTGAACCGGTTCACCGGCAGCCGCGGCCCGATCCGCATTGTCGGTGGCGGCGCCCGGTCCGACCTGTGGTGTCAGATCATCGCCGACGTGTGCGACCGCGTTCTGGAGCGGGTGGCCGACCCGCTCAACGCGCAACTGCGCGGTGCTGCGCTGTTCGCCGGGCTCGGCATGGGTGAGCTGCACCGCGACGAACTGCGCGATCTGATTCCAGTCGACGGGATCTTCCGACCGACGCCGGCGCAGCACGCGGTCTACGGCCGGCTGTTCGCTGAGTTTCCCCGCCTCTACCGAGCTCAGCGGGGCATGTTCGCCCGCCTCAACGGCTGATCGCGCGGGTGTCGGGCGCAGAGCGGTATCAGTGCGCCGAGAACACCTGCAGCAACTGTTTGCCGGTGTCCTGGGACAGCACCCAGCCGCCTTGGTCGACGAGCTGGAGCGGCGTGGTCTGCGGCGCCATCTTGGGACCCGAGATCGTCACATTGGCAACGGCCTGGTCGGGTCCGGTCGGCACGACGTTCAGCACGTTGAACGTATAGGGCAATTCGCCGTCCCGGTAGGCCTTTCGCAACTCGTGGTCGAGCACATGGCCATCCTCCTGGGTGATGCCGTTCTCGACCAGGTTGCCCTTCTCCTTGTACGAGATGCCGGCGTCGGACAGTCGAGTCAGCATGCCAGACACTTCGTCCGGTGTCGGCAGCGGTGCACCCGACGGCGCCGGACCAGGTGCCGGAGCCGGCTGTTCGGGTGCCGGTTGGTCGGCCGGCAGCGCGGGCGCCGGCTGCAACGGCAGCGGCGTGCCGGTTACCGCAAGCTGCACCCCCACCGCTGCCGGACCGCCCGGCATGACACCGACCGCGCCCGGTGTCACGCCGATGGCGGCGGCCGCGGCCGCTGTCAACGCGAACGATTTCACCGTCATGGTCATCCCCTTCGGTCCACCGGATCGTTGACGCGGCGCCGCGCGTGCGGACAGGCTACCGACCTTCGGGGCCGGCCGTCGACCGCACGAGGTTGCGGTGCGGTAAAACTAGGCGATGCCCGATCACTACCCCGACCAGACCAGCTACACGTTCCGGCCGGGTGTCACGTGCGTGACCGCGCCCGGCGGCGCCGCCGTGCTGCTGGACCCACCGCGTAGCGAGAAGCTGACCGGCTTGGCCGCAGCCGAGGTCGAAGCGCTCAAGACGCTGAACCTGGGGCCGGCAACGCTTTCCGGGCTGTCGACATCGGAGACCGGCGGCGACGCCGACGCCCTGATCGCCCGGCTCACCGCAAGCGGCTGGCTCGCGGTCACGGTTCGAGACGATGATCAGGGCAAGCTGTACTCGATACTGCCGTTTGGGTCGCCGCGGACGGAACCGCCGGCCCGTCCCGGGATGTTGTCGAAATTCACTGTGTTACATCGCGATGCCGAGGGGTTTGTGTTGGAGCACCCGCTGTCGTGGTGCGACATCCGGATTCATGACGCCCGTCTGCTCCCGCTGCTCGACGGGCGAACGGCAGCAGATCCGAGGGTGCCGGCCGCGGCAGCCGAGCGGTTTGTCGACGACCTGCATCGGTGCGGTTTCATGGTTCCGGTCGGCGAGGAGGACCGCGACGTCGATTCGCTGACTTGGAACGCTCCCGATCTGTGGTTTCACCGGCGCAGCACGCTCGGCGACCGCATCGTCACCTGGGAGCATTTCGGTCCGACCAAGTGGGCCCGAGGTCGGTTCCCGCAACCGCCAGCGCGTCGGCCGGATTACCCGGGAGATCCGGTCCCGTTGTTCGTTCCTGACCTGGCCGTGCTCCGGGCACAGGATCCGACGTTGACCGCCGTTGTCGAAGACCGGGTTTCGGCGAGAATGTTCGACGATGCCCGCCCGATCAGCGCCAACCAACTGGCCGAGTTGTTGTACCGCACGGCGCGCACCCGGGCCACCGTGCCGGCCGGGCCGGGAGAGGAATTGCTGTCTCGACCTTACCCTTCCGCCGGCGGTGTCTACGAACTCGAGGTCTATCCGGTGGTGCACCGCGCTGCCGGGCTGGACCCCGGGATGTACCACTACGATTCCTTCGAGCACGCCCTGCGTGCGGTCGCGGCCGCCGATTCGCCCGCCGTCAGGCGACTGCTCAAACCCGCCGCGGCGACGCTGACGGCCGGCGCCGAACCGCAGGTTCTCGTCGTCATCGCCGCGCGGTGCGGCCGAATCATGTGGAGCTACGAGCAGATCGGCTACGCCACCGTACTCAAGGATGTGGGTGTGCTGATGCAGACGATGTACCTGGTGGCCACGGCGATGGGTTTGGGCGTATGCGCCCAGGGCTTCGGTGACACCGCGGCGTTCGCCGCGGCCACCGGTCTCGACGAACGACAGGAATGCAGCGTAGGCAGCCTGGTGATCGGCTCCAGCGGCTGACCCGGCACCGGGCATCGCTACCGGCTCTCGGCGAGCACCTCCGCATCGCTGAGCGCCGCCACCTCGAGGTAGGCCTGCGCGATCGCGGTCAGCCGATCCGGGGTGCCGCGCTGAACTTCGCGCTGCTGCAGTCGCCGCGCCAGCCCGGCGGCGGTTCGAGTCGTGAACAGATCGGCGACCACCGCGTGATCGACGTCCAGCCAGTCGCGCACTCGGGCGATCACAGCGGTGGCCAGCACTGAGTCCCCGCCCAGGGTGAAGAAGTCCCGCTGCACCCCAACCGAACTCACGTTCAGCACCTCGGCGATGATCACGCTAAGCGCAGCCTCCAGGTCATCGGCCGGGCGGTCGGCTTCGGTGTCAATCGGCTCGGGTTCGAGTAACTGGGTTACCGCGCGGCGATCGAGTTTTCCGTTCGGCGTCAACGGCATCGCGTCGAAAACCCGGATGGTAGCCGGAACCATGTATCCGGGCAGCAGTTCGGCCACCGCCGCGCCGATAGCGACCGGATCATCGGCGTCGCCGGCGACGGCGGCCGCGAGCCGAGGCGCACCGGTGGTCGTTACCGTCGCGACGGCGTGCCGAACACCGGGCACGCTGCGAAGCGCACTTTCCACCTCGCCGAGTTCGACCCGATACCCGCGCAGTTGCACCTGGTCGTCGGCCCGGCCCAGGAATTCGATGGTGCCGTCCGGCCAGTATCTGGCCGTGTCGCCGGTCTTGTACCAGCGGGTGCCGTCGTGTTCGACGAACCGTTCGGCGGTGCGTTGCGGATCGTTGCGATAACCCGCCGCGACGCCCGCGCCGCCGACCCAGAGTTCTCCGGAAACCCAGTCGGGACAATCCCGGCCGGACGGAGATACGACCCGGCAGCGGACATTACGCAGCGGAACACCGAACGGCACCGTCGTCCAGTGCGCCGGCGGTTCGCCGACGACTTCGCAGATGGTGCTGTGGATCGAGGTCTCGGTGGCACCGCCCAAGCCGGCGAACCGGCATCCCGGCCGCTGCCGGGCCAGCCTGCGGGCCAGGTCGGCGCCCACCCAGTCCCCACCGAGCATGACGGCGCGAAGCGAGTCGCCCAGCCGGTCCTGCCCCGCCGCCAGGATCATGTCGAACATGCTGGGCACACAGTTGAGAATCGAAACACGGTGCTGCTCTAGCAGTTCCACCCAAGCGTCGGCGGAGGACCGCTGTTCGGCGTCCACCACAACCACCGAGCCGCCGACCGAGAACATGCCGAAGATGTCGTAGATCGACACGTCGAACTCCAGGGCCGACAGGCCCAGCGTTCGATCCGAGCTGGTGACCCCGAACCAGTCGTTGAGCGCGTCGATGGTATTCATCGCCGCACGGTGTCGGCCCTGCACCCCTTTGGGCATGCCGGTGGACCCGGAGGTGAACATCACGTAGGCGACGTCGTCGGGGTCGGCGAAGACCGGCGCCGTTAGCGGCACCGGGTAGTTGCCGGCGGCATCGATCGACAGCAGCGGGGCCGACGCATCGATGCCGGCGGTGCCGACCGTGATCACCGCCGCGACCTCGGCGGCGCGCAGCATCTTGACGCGACGTGCGGCCGGTTGATCGGATCCGATCGGCAGATACGCCGCACCCGCGGCAAGGACCCCGAGCACTGCCGGTATCTGGTCGCGCCCCCTGGGCAGTTGGACCGCGACCGTGTCGCCGGTGCGCACGCCGTGGGAACGCAGCGCTCCGGCTACCGCCAGCGCCCGCCCGGCAACCTCGGCGTAACTCCAGGTGCCGGCGTGTTCGCCGATCCCCCACCGCACCGCCGGTGCGGTCGGGTCAGCCGCGGCGGCTTCGAAGAAGCCCTGATGCAGGCACCGGCCGCTGACCGGCCCATCGGTCGCGTTGACCACCGCTCGAACGTCGGCCTGGCTGTTCGGCAGCCGCACCGTCGCATCCGCGGCCCACCCGGTGTCGTCGGCGGCGAGCCGGTCTACGGCCGCGGTGAACGTGGCGAACATGGCGTCGACCAGCCCGGGCGGGAACAGCGCTTCGCGCACGTCCCAGTTCAGCAACAGCCCGCCGCGCAGCTCAGTGACCTGGGCGTCGAGCAGCACCTGCGGCCCCTGCGAGGCGATCCACACCGGTTCACCGAAAGTGTCGACCACGTTGTCGGCGAACAGTTCCCCTAAATCCAGCGCGCTGGTGAACACCACCGGGGCCAGCACCGGCTCACCGCGGTGGCGGCCGACGTCACGCAGCACGTCAAGGCCGGAATAGCAGGCGTGAGCGCTGCTTTCGTACAACCGGTGCTGAATCTGACGGGCCCGATCGGTGATCGACATCGATTCGGCGACATCGACGTCGAGCAGTACCGAGGAGGTGAAGTCGCCGACCACCCGGTCGATGTCCGGATGCACCGGTTCCCGGTGAAACAGCGGCACATTGAGCAGGAACCTGGTCTGCGCCGACCAGCCACCGACGGTGTCGGCGAAGACCGCCGCCACCGCCATGGCCGGTGTAATCCCCCGGGCGTGCGCCCCGTTGACCAAGCGGAGTTTGGCCTCCGGGCTCAACCAGTGATGGTGACGGACCGTGCGGTACGCCTCGGTCCTATCGCCGCCGGCGGTCACCGTCGGCAGTTGGGGCGCGCCGGGCAGGTCGGCGAGTCGCTGCTGCCACCATCGGCGGTCTCGTTCACGGGCGGCCTCGTCCAGATGACGTTCCGTGCAGTGCTGCCGGTAGTGGTAACCGGGCGGCGATAACGTCGCGCCGCGGTAAAGCTCGGCCAGATCGGACAGCAGTATCCGGTAGCTCATCGCGTCGCCGGCCAGCATGTCGACATCCAGATGCAGCCGGGTACGGCCGCCGTCACACCGGGTCAGGGCGACGTCGATGACGTGCCCGGCGGCAATGTCGAGCCGCTGGTGGGTTTTGCGGTCCCGCAACTCGGCCAGCGCGGTATCGACAGCCCGGGCGCTTTGCCCGCGCAAGTCGAGGGTCGCGAATACCGGGCGGCCGGGCACCGGCATGGTCTGCTGCGTTCCGTCGGACCGAAACCGGGTGCGCAGCATCGGGTGCAGCGCGATGAGATCGGTTACCGCCCGCCGCAGCCGCGTCGGTTCTACCGCTACGCCGTCGAATTCGACATAGAGGTGGGCGGCGACCCCGCCCAACAGTTGCTCGTCGGAGCGGCCGACCCAGTATGCGTGCTGCATAGCGGCCAGCGGGAACGGGGAGGCGTCGCTGACCGGTTTGCCGACCGCGTCGTCGATCGGGACGTCGGCGGGCCGCGGCGTTGCGTTGGTCGGCTCGGCCGCGCTGAGCAGCCGGTGCCAGGCCGCCACGGTTGGGCGGGCGGCCAGTTCGGCGAACGTGATGCCGGCGCCGCGTTTGCGCCATTGACCGGACAGCGCCATCATTCGGATCGAGTTGAGTCCCAACTGGATCAGATCGTCGTGGTCGGCGATGTCCGGCTCCGGACAATCCAGCTGGGCCGCCACCGCGGCTCTGATTTCTGCCCTGCTGATCCATTCGTCGCCCATCTGTCGTCGTCCTCAGTTCGTCGGAGCCGCCGCCTGGGCCAGCGCTGCGACGGCGCGCCGCCACAGCGCGGCCAACTGGTCGATGTCGGCGGCGCTGAACACGGCATCACTCCAGCGCATGTTGGTGATCAGTCGCACACCCGCCTCGGTGCTGCCGATCAGCGCGCTGATGTTCAACGAAAACCGCAGCGGCAGATCAGGCTCCGGATCGATGGGGAGGGCATCGAGGTAGCCTCCGGTGAGCAATGACCAGGGCCGGTCGGTCACCCCGGCCAGGTCCAGCCGGCCCAGGTAGCCGAACTGGATCTGCGGCTCAGCCGCGTGCTGCAACTCGGGCGCCTGCTCAAGGTAGCGGAGCAGGCCGTAATCGAGGCCGGCGCCCGGGATCGCGGCCAAATCGGCGGCCACCGAATCCAGCAGTGCACGAGCCACGTCGGGATGGTTTTCGGCCTGTTCGACGTCGACGACCGGCCTGCCGGTGCCAAGCCGCACGGGGAACGCCGTGGTAAACCACCCGACGGTGTTGGTGGTGTCGGCGTTCACCAGTTGGTCTTCTCGCCCGTGGCCTTCCAGGGCGATCAGCGTTCCGGCCGCCGGGTCTTGGCCGCGGAGCCGCCGCCAGCTTGCCACCATCGCCGTGGTTGCCGCCATCAGGAGGTCCTGCACATTCCAGTCGCCGCCGAGCCCGGACAGCATCCGGCGGGTGGTGGTGGCCTCGCTGACCACCGGGGTGACGTGCAGGGTGGACCAGGTGTCCCGGCGGGGATCGGGATGGCGACGTCCCAGCGCGGGATCGGGTGCACGAAGCTGGGCGACCCAGTGCTGGAGGTGGGCCGCCACTTCCGGTGTCGCGGCGCGCTGCCACATCAGCTCCGACCAGTCCCGGTAGGAGGTGAACTCCGGCAAGGCCTTCGGTGCCGCCCCGGATTGCACCGCCCGCCACCCCGCCGCCATGTCGCCGAGCATGATGTGCCAGGACACCACATCCACCACCAAATGGTGCGCGGTGAGGAGCAGCGCAGGCTCAGCTCCGGTGAGCCAGACGGCCCGCAACATGGCGCCGCGGTAGGGGTCGACCTGCTCGTTGGCGGCACGGGCGCAGTCGGTTATGGCCGCCGCGAAACCCGGGCCGCTGGAGGGGACCCGCACCCGGGTCAGCAGGTCGGCGGCGTTGACGACGCCGGTTTCGCGGGTGAAAAGACGCGGACCCTCCGGTGTTTCGATCAGGGTCGACCGCAGGGTGTCGTGGCTGTCCAGCAGCAGTTGCAGCACGGTTTCAATCGCGGACTCGTTGATGTCATCCGGTAGCCGGAGCACCACGGTGTGGGTGAAGCGTCGAAAGTTGCCGTATTCGTACAGCCAACACACTATCGGCAGCGGCCGCACCGCACCGTAGGCGCAGTTCTCGGCGACCGAACCCGGATCGGCAACGCTGTCCGTGTTGTCCAGGTTGTCTAGGGCGGCCGCGAGTTGGCGAATTGTCGGTGTAGCGACCACCATTCGAGGATTCAGCTGCAGGCCGCGCCGACGGGCCTGGTGCACCACCGCGATGGCCACCACGCTGTCCAGTCCGAAATCGAAGACGTTGTCGTCGACATGCGGCGATGTGCCGTTGAACTGCTCGCCGAACACGTCGCACAGTGCCCGTTCGGTGTCGGTGGCCGCCGACGCCGCACCGTCTGCGGGCAGGCTCAGCGCCTGCTCGGCCAGCCGGTCCAATGTTCGTTGGTCCGACTTGCCGTTGGTGTTCACCGGCAACCGGGGAAGGGCGATGATCCGGGTCGGAATCATGTAGGTCGGCAGCCGTTCGGTGAGGGCGTTGCGCAGCCGGACCGGGTCGGTGTCCACATCGTCGGGCGCCACGAAGCCGACCAAACTGGTTCCGCCGGCGCGGCGCAGCACCGAGACCGCGGCGTCGACCACTCCGGTCAAGCCGCGCAACGCGGCTTCGATCTCGGCGGTCTCGACGCGGTAGCCGCGGATCTTGACCTGGGTGTCGGCCCGGCCGCCATGGGCGTATCCGCCGTGCGGCGACCGGCGCACCAGGTCGCCGGTGCGGTACATGCGTTGTCCGGGGCGTTGCGGGTCCGCGACGAAGCGAACCGCAGTCAGTGCCGGTTTGCCGACATAACCGCGGGTCAGTTGCGCGCCGGACAGGTACAACTCGCCCAGCGCCCCGTCCGGCAGCGGCCGCAACGCCGAATCGAGCAGGTAGCCGAACGTTCCGGTGTTCGGCGTTCCGATCGCCGGCGCCGGGTAGTCGTGTACCGGCGCCACCAGTGCTTCGACGGTGGCTTCGGTGGGCCCGTAGCAGTTGTAGACGCTGGTCGACGCCAGGCCGCGAAGCTGCTGCCACAGTGCGGTGTCGATGGCTTCGCCGCCCAGTGCCAGTACCGCAAGCGGGTGGTCCAGCAGCCCGGCCGCCCGCAGTTGGGCGAACATCGAGGGCGTCGTGTCGATCATGTCGATGCGATGGGCCGTCACCGCGCGCACCAGCCGGTCGGCGTCGCGCATCTCCTCGCCGTCGCACAGATGCACGGCATGGCCGTCCAGCAGGCCGACCATCGGCTGCCAGGAAGCGTCGAAGCTGAGCGACCAGGCGTGTGCGATCCGCAGCGGCCGGCCCAACCGTTGCGCGGTGCCCGACCGGTAGATCCGGTCGCGGTGGTCGGCGAAGTAACCGAGCAGGGCGCCGTTGGTGCCGATCACTCCTTTCGGCTCGCCGGTGGAGCCGGACGTGAAGATGACGTACCCGGGGTGGTCGGGGTGCCGGCGGACCGTCGGCGCGAGGTCGGGATGCCGGGCAATCCGGTCGGCGACAACGGTGTCGTCGAGTACCAGCGACGGCGGACCGCCGTCCAGCAGCGCCGCAGTCTCGACTTCGGTCAGGGCCAGCACCGGCTCGGCTTGACGCAGCATCGTGGTGATGCGGGCCTGCGGAAGGTCGACATCGACCGGCAGATAGGCGCCGCCGGCGGCGAGCACGGCCAGGAGGGCGACGACGGCTCGCGGCGACCGGGGAAGCATCAGCGCGACGACCTTCTCCGGACCCACCCCGTGCTCGACCAGCTCGTGCGCCAATCGACTTGCGGCGGCGTGCAGTTCGGCGTAGGTGAAGCGCACGTCGTCGCCCGCGGTTAACGCGGTGGCGTGCGGGGTGGCCCGCGCCTGCGACTCGAATGCCTGCCACACCGTGGTGTGTGCCGGCATCGCGTCCGGGGCAGCGTTGAAGTGGCGCAGGCCGGCGCGTTCGGCCGGGGTGAGAATGTCGAGCGCTTCGGCGGGTCGATGGGCGGTGCCGGGAATTTGTCGCAGGATAGCGAGAAGCCGCTCGCCGATATCGGTCGGAAGGTGGGGCAGCGCCGCGCTGATCGCCTCCACCAGTACCACGAGCATGTCGCCGCGCAGGTGCGAGACCACGGTGAGCGGGTAGTGGGTCAGGCTTTCCATCCCAATCGGGGTGAACCGGGTGCCGTCGGGCTCGGTGACCGTGCCGATGGCGGTCTCGATGGGTGCGTTCTCGAACACGAACAGACTGTCGAACAGGGCTCCGCCACCATGCGCCCGGTGCAACTCGGACAGGCTGAGATAACCGATGTCGCGCATGGCCGACAGTTCGCGCTGCAGCCGTCGGCACTGCTGCAGCACCGACTCGGCGGGGCGCAACCGGTGCACCACCGGCACGGTGTTGATGAACAACCCGACCATGTCCTGCACGCCGGAAAGCTGCTCTGGCCGGCCCGAAACGATGGTGCCGAAGACCACGTCGCTGCGGTCGGCGATCCGGCCGAGCAGCACCGCCCAGGCGAACAACACCACGGTGTTCAGGGTCAGGCCGGCACCGGTGGTCCACGCACGCAACCGTGCGGTGTCGGCCGCGGAGAGCAGCACTTCGGTCTTGGCCGGCATCGCGTCGCCGGCCGCCACGGCGCCGTCGGCGAGCATGAGCGGTTCGGTCACCGGCTGGAGGTAGGCCCGCCAGGCTGCCAGCGCGGCCGGCCGGTCCTGCCCGGCCAACCAGACGATGTAGTCGCGGTAGGGCCGCACGGCGGGCAGGGCGTCGGTTGATCCGCCCGCCCGGTACACGGCGAGCAGCTCGGTGAAGAACACCGCCATCGACCAGCCGTCCAGCAGAATATGGTGGGCGGTGAAGATCATCCGGCGGCGGGTTTCGCCGGGCACCGTGATCACGACGACGCGCAGTGCGGGGCCATGACTCAGATCGAATCGGCGACGCCGCTCGGATCGGGCAATGGAATCGAATTCGGTTGGCGCCGCGACGCGTTCGGTCCACGGCAGTTGAGCCTCCGCAGGCACGATCTGCACCGGCCGGGGTACGTCGTGGTCCCAGAACGACGCCCGCAGATTGGCGTGGCGCACCAGCATCGCCGATGCACTGCGGCGCAGCAGGTCGACATCCACCGGACCGTCGATGTCGACCAGGAACTGCATGCTGTACAGGTCGACGCCGTCATCGGCCAGCCGGTACAGCGCGAACAACCCCTGTTGCAGCGGGCTGAGCGCCAGAACGTCCTCGATCTGGGCGGGCGCCACCGTCACGGCCGCCTCATGTTTGCCGGCTCCACGCCGTGCTGAGTTCGGCCAGTGCGTCGGCGCTCAAGCCTGATGCGCTCATCGGCGTGTAGTCCGGTGCGGTGTGCGGCCGGTCGGTGGTGTTCGCCGTAGCCGCATCCACTGCGGCAGCTAACTCGCCGATCGTCAAGTGCTCGAACACCATTGCCGGGGTCAGGGTCAGCCCACGTTCGGTGGCCTGCGCGGACCATTTGATCGAAATGATGCTGTCGCCGCCGAGGGCGAAGAAGTTGTCGTCGGGAGCGGCGCCGGTGATGTCGAGCAACTGCTCCAGCAGGGTGATCAGCACCCGCTCGGTTTCTTCGGAGCCGCGGCTCGCCGACCGGGGCGGTTCGGCGAGGGTCGCCGGGGAGGCCAGCAGTTCGGCCGAATCAGCTGCGGGCAGCAGTTGCAATGCCGACGCCGGTCGGTCCGGGGTGGTGGCGAACGCGGCTAATGCCGCTTGAAATGCCGCCGCAATGCGGGCGACGGTCGGCGGTTGGTAGAGGTCGGCGTTGGCGACCAACCGCACCGCGAGTTGCCCGCCCGGTGTGACGGTCATGCCCACGTCCAGGTCCAGCAGCGCGACATCGAACTGCGTCGGCAGCGGTTCGGCGGTGGTCTCACCGGCTCCGCTGAGGTCACGCGGCGTCGACGCCCAGTCCGCGCCGTGGAAATGAAGCATGGTTTGGTACAGCGGGTTCCACGACCTCGAGCGGGTCGGGCGGAGTGCCTCAACCAGACGTTCGATCGGTGCCTCCTGATGGGCGAACGCGTCCAGCACGGTGTCGCGGCTCCGGGTGACCATGGTTCGCGGGCTCGGGTCGTCGGACACGTCGTTGCGCAGCACGATGACGTTGGCGAGCAGCCCCACCAGGTTGGTGGTTACCGGGTCAACCCGGGCGGCAGCCGGGCTGCCCACGGCGATATCGGTTCCGCCACCCAGCTTGTGCAACAACAGCGCAGTGGCAGCCTGATACACCATGAACTCGGTGGCGCCGTGTTGTTCACCGAGCCGCACCAGGGCCGCGCGCTGCAGCGCAGGAACGATGAAATGTGCCACCTCGCCGCGTTTGCCGAGCACCGGTGGGCGAGGCCGGTCCGCCGCCACCGAGATCTGCTCCGGCAGTCCGGCCAAAGCGGCCAACCAGTACGCCACCTCTGATCGGGCCCACTCGCCGGGCGCGTCGAAGACATCACGTTGCCATAGCGCGTAGTCGCTGAACCGGATGGCCAACTCGGGCCACTCCGGCGGTTGCCCGGTCAGTCGGGCGCGGTAGGCGGTGACGAGGTCGTCGACAATGATGCCGAGTGAGGCGTGGTCGCTGACGATGTGGTGCACGATCAGGAACAGCACATGCGTCGTGGAGTCCAGCGCCAGCAGGGCGGCCCGGATCAGCGGGCCGGACTCCGGTGTCAGAACGTGGCGGCGCAGTTCGGCCATCGTCTCAGCCAGCCGATCCGCGGTGACCGTGTGCACCGGCAGCTCCACCTGCAGCGTCCGGTGAACGACCTGGTACGGAACACCCTGGTGCTCATCGAAGTTCGTTCGCAGCGCATCGTGGCGGGCCACCACGTCGTTGAGCGCCATGGTCAGAAGGTGAACATCCAGCGGTCCGCTCAGTCGAAGCCCGAACGGCAGGTTGAACTCGTCACGCGGGCCTTCGATCCGGTGCTGGAACCATGCGGCGAGTTGCGAGTAGGACAGCGGAATACGCTGCGGGGGAACACATCGACCCAGCGGTGGGCGGGCCGGATCTGGGTCGGCCGCCGCGGCTTCCGGCTCGGCATCCAGCGTGTCCAGGTCGATGCCGAACTCGGCGCGGAACTGCTGTACCAGCCGGTTGGCCAGCGCAGCCGGTGTCGGATTGTCGAACACCGCCCGCACCGCCAGCTCCACCCCCAACTCGGCGCGGACCTGCGCGACTAGTCGGGCGGCCAGCAGCGAGTGGCCACCCAGGCTGAAGAACGAGTCGTCGGCGCCGACTGTCCTGCGGTTGAACAGCCCGGCGAACAGTGCGCAGATCCGACGCTCGGTCGGTGTCACCGGCTCTCGGTGGCGGGTGGCCGCGACCGGGATCGGTGCGGGCAGTGCTGCGCGGTCGAGTTTTCCGCTGGCGGTCAACGGGATCTCCGGGATCGTCGCCAACGCGCTGGGCAGCATATAGTCCGGCAGCGCCGATGCCGCGTATCGGCGCACCTCATCGAGATCGAGCTGATCCGGCCGGTCCGCGGGTACCAGGTAGGCCAGCAGCGTTGGCCCGTGCTCGTCGTCTTCGGTGACGGCGAGGCAGGCGCGGACCTGCGGGTGCGCGGCGATCGCGGACTCGACCTCACCGAGCTCGATGCGAAAACCCCGGATCTTGACTTGATCGTCGGCCCGGCCGACGAACTCCAGATCTCCGGATCGGTTGCGTCGCACCAGGTCGCCGGTTCGGTATAACCGCATGCCCGGGTTGAACGGGTCGGCGACAAACCGCTGCGCGGTCATCGCGGAGCGTCCCAGGTACCCGCGCGCCAACTGTGCTCCGCCCAGGTACAGCTCGCCGGTGATTTCTGCGGGCAGTAGTTGCAGTTGCGGGTCGAGCACGTAGGCGTACACGTCACGGTTGGGTACGCCGATGGGCACCACGCCGGCCCCTTGCCGGCCGGCCACTTGTTTGTGGGTCGAGCAGACCACGGCTTCGGTGGGACCGTAATGGTTGCGGAGTTCGGCGTCGAGGTGACGGGCGAACTCGTCGGCCAGCCGGCCCGGCAGCGCTTCACCGCCGATCGGAACGTACCGCAGCCCCCGCCACTGTCTGGTCTGCGGCATCAGCAGCAGCGTGCTCAGCAGTGCGGGCACCACATGCAGCACGGTGACGTGCTGGCGGTCGATCAGATCGGTGAGGTAATCGATGTCGGTCAGCGCGCCCGGTTTGGGCACCACCAGCGCCGCACCGATCGTCAAGGTCATGAAGATGTCCGGCAGGGACGCGTCGAAGCTCACCGACGAGGATTGCAGCATCCGGTCCGCAGCGGTCATGGTCCACTCCGCGATGAAGCCGATCAGGTGCTCGGCGATCGCGTGGTGCGGGACGGCCACACCCTTGGGGCGGCCGGTGGAGCCCGATGTGTAGATAACGTAGGCCAGGTTGCCGGGGTGCAGCGGGCGGATCCGGTCGGCGTCGGTGACCGCGGCGCCGTCGAGATCGTGGGCGGCCCGCTCGGCGGCCTCGTAGTCGGCCCGCCCGATGACCATGCGGGGGCCGGTGTCGGCGACGAGGTAGTCGATTCGGTCGGCCGGGAACGTGGGGTCGATGGGTAGGTAGGCCGCACCGGCTTTCAGCACGGCAAGCGCCGCGATAGTGAACTCGACCGAGGTGGCCATCTGCAAGCCGATGACGTCTTCGGTGCCGACGCCGGCGTTGATCAGCCAGCGCGCCAGCCGGTTAGCCCGACGGTGCAGTTCGGCGTAGCTCAACTGGACCTCGTCGGAGATCAATGCGACCGCTTCTGGCGTCGCGGCCGCCGTCGATTCCAGCAGCGCCACCATCGTGGTGGGCGGCTGCCCGGTCAGCGTGCCATGCGACTGCGTCAGGATCGCGGCCCGCTCGGTTGCACCGAGCAGCGTCAGGCCGGACACCCGGCACTCGGGGTCACACAGCGCGCTATCCAACAATTGCAGGTAGTGCGTCAGCATCTGGTCGACGAGCGCGCTGGCCATGGTGTCGGTCTGATATTCGAGTTCGATGCGTGCGGCCGGCGGGTCCAGCACGACGGTGAGGGTGAGCGGGAGTTGAGCGGTGACCCCGCCCAACTGCAGGTCCTGCGCGGTGATGCCGTCGAGAACGGGGCCGGTGTTCTGGTAGCGCAGCGAAAAGCCCAGCCGCACCAACTGATCCAGCCCATCGCGTCCGGGGGTTCGCATCGGGTTCGCGTGGTGGACCACTTGGTCTACACCGACGGCGGCGTGAGCGAAGCCACCCAGGCAGGCCCGACGCACCGTGTCGAGAAGCGAACCGAACGTCTGATGCGGCGCCGTGGTTATCCGCAGCAACAGGGTGTTGCCGAAATAGCCGATGGCGCGCTCGGCTGCGCTGTTGCGCTCGGTGACCGGCACGCCGACCAGCAGATCGGATGAGCCGCTGTAGCGAGACATCAGTGCGCTGAAAGCGGCCAGCAGCACCATGAACGGAGTGGCGGCGCGATCCCGGGCCAGCGCATCGACCCGGCTGAGCCAACCGGCGGGCAGTGTGCGGTTTCGACGGGCGGCCCGCCGCGACGAAGTGGTAACCCGGGGCGAACCGGGAAGTTGCAGCGGTTCGGGCAGCGGCCGCAAGGTTTCGCGCCAGTATTCGAGGTCGGTCTCGGTGGCTTCGGCCGGGGTCTCGAGCACCTGCACGGCAACATACTGGGGCGGCTCGCCGGCCGGTTGTTCGCCCCGGTACGTGTCCCGCAGCTCGCTGAAGAAGACATCCCAGCAGCCGTCGTCCCAGCAGATGTGGTGCACCACCAGCAGCAGCACGAACTCATCGGCGCCGATGTGGATCAGGGTGACCCGCAGCGGCAGTTCGTCGGTGAGCCGAAACGGCCTGCCGAATTCGTCACCGGCCAGCGTTTCAACGTGTCGATTCCGGTCGTTTTCGGCTACGTCACGCAAATCACGGCGCTGCCATGGGATCTCAGCCGAGTCGCGAAATGTTTGATACGGCTCGCCGGCACTGTCCACGCCGTAGGTGGTGCGCAAGATAGCGTGCCGAGCAACAACCTGGTTAAGCGACCGGCGCAGGCGGTCTTCGTCTAGCCGGCCGATCAGTCGGTAGCCGACGCCGATGTTCAGCGCGGTATCGGCGGGGTCGAGAGTCTGCAGAAACCACATCCGGCGCTGTCCGGCGGATAGTCGGTAGGGCTCTCCGGCTCGAATGTCCGCCTGGCCGGGTGATGGCCTCGTCGTGATACCGCGTTCCGCGAGGCGCCGGCGCAGCAGTTCTCGGCGGCGTTCCGGCATGGTCTTGGCGCCATCGCTCATGGCCGGACGGCCTCCGGACGGTCGATTCGTCGGCCCGGCCGACTCAGCCACAAAACCATCGCCTTAGCATAGGCTATGCTAACGATCTCGAAGGTCGGGGTCGATCGCAGCGGGTACGGGGTGAACATACTGGAGCCGTGGCAGCGCCACACCGCATTGCAGCATGCGGAGTTTGCCGGGCAGTTCCGCCTGCGTCGAGTGGACCCGGACGCCGACCTCGATCTGCTGCACTGCTGGATGAACGATGACGAAGTCGCCCGGTTCTGGAAAATGCCCTGGACCCGCAGCCGGATCGGCTGTTATTTGCACCGCCAACAGCGCAACCCGCACTCCACTCCGTGCCTGGGCGAGCTGGACGGCGTCCCGATCAGCTACTGGGAGCTCTACCGCGCCGACCTCGATCCGTTGGCCGGCTACTACACCGCCCGCGACCACGACGTCGGCTTTCACATGCTGCTGGGTCCGGCCCGATGCCGCGGTCACGGGTTGGCCGCCACCCTGATGAGCGCGGTCGCCGGCTGGCAGCTGGACGCCGACCCACTCGCCCACCGGGTGGTCACCGAACCCGATATCACCAACGTGCGGGTGGTCCGGATGCTCGAACGCGCCGGGTTCCAGCGCGCCGCCGTGGTGGACCTACCGACCAAACGGGCGGCGTTGATGGTCCGTGACCGGGACCGGTCCGCATCGTGATTGATATAGCTTGCGACAAGTTGCAGCCTGGTCTGCCGTTGCTGAGAGGTGGTGTCCGGTGCCGCGGACGCTAGGTTGGGCGAGGCAATTCCATCGCCAGCAGTCACCGCAATCGCCTGTGCTGCTGGTGTTTCCGCATGCCGGTTCGGGCGCATCGGCCTATCGTGACTTCAGCAGGGCGCTCAGCGACAGGTTCGACGTCATCGTCTTCCAATACCCGGGCCGCCAGGATCGGGCGGCCGAGGCCGCGCTGGGTTCACTGCCGGCGATTGCGGCGGGCGCGTTCGACGATTTCGTGGCGTCCGGGCACAATCGCGGCGTCCCGATCATCGTCTTCGGGCAGAGCATGGGCGCACTGGTTGCGTTCGAGTTCGTCCGGCTGGCCGAAACCCACGGCCTCGCGGTGACCCAACTCAACGTCGCTGCGGCGGTCGCGCCCGGTCGGGTCGCGGCCAAACCGCCGCACCCAAACGACGACGAGGACATTCTCAATCATCTCGCACGACTGGACGGCACCGACGCCGATGTATTCGCGAACCGCGAGTTGATGCGGCTCATGCTGCCGGTCATCAAGGCCGACTACCGAGCCTTCGACGCCTACGCATGCGCCGACGATGTGAAAATTGCGGCGCCGATTCACGCCATGGGTGGGGACCGGGACCCCTACGTCACCTTGGGTGACCTGTATGGGTGGGGTAATCACTCGGACACGGCGCGGGTCACGATGTTCGACGGCGGGCACTTCTTTGTGAAAGACCACCTCGATGCAGTGGCGGCCCTGCTGGCGCCGGCTGAGGTTGAGGTAGGCGAGCAGACCAGGTGACCGGCGCCGAACCTGATCCGGTCGTCATCTCCGGGATGTCCGTAGCAGCTCCCGGTGGAATAGCCAGCACCGCCGCGCTCTGGTCGACACTTGCCGAGGCTCGGGAAGTGATCGGCCCGTTTCCGCGGGATCGTGGCTGGCCGCTGGATGACCTGCTGTCGGTGTCTCGGCTGGACGGTTGGGGCCGGGTGTGCGATGCGGGCGGTTTCCTCACCGACGCAACCACGTTCGATCCGGTCTTCTTCGGCATCACCCAGCGGGAGGCGACCGTGATGCATCCGCAGCAGCGGGTGGCGATGCGGGTGGCGTGGCAGGCGCTGGAAAACGCCGGTGTCAATCCCGGCACACTGGACGGCCATGAGGGCGGCTGCTTCGTTGGAATGTCGATGACGGAGTACGGGCCACGCACCACGCAGGCCGACGACTACACCGGGCATCGCACCGTCGGCATGGGGCAACTCGGTGGGGCCGCACGGATCTCGCACAGTCTCGGCTTGACCGGCCCGTCGATATCAATCGATACCGCGTGTGCATCGTCGCTGACCGCACTGCAGTTGGCCGCGACGGCGGTGCGGCTGGACGAATGCGAGTGGGCGCTGGCCGGCGGCGTTTGCGTGCTGGGGGCGCCGACGGCCTTCTACGAATTCGCCAAACTCAACGCGCTTTCCGCCGATGGGCATTGCCGGGCCTACGCCGACGACGCCACCGGAACCGTCTGGGGCGAAGCAGCAGGCATGGTGCTGATCGAAAAAGAGTCCCGGGCACGACGACTCGGGCATACCGTGCACGGACGCATCCTGGCCGTCCGCACCAACCACAACGGCAAGGGCAAGCCGATCCTGGTTCCGCGAGTACGGGCCCAGGAGCAACTGATCGCCAAGACCCTCGCCGCCGCAGGCATCGACGCAGCCCGGGTGGGGATGATCGAAGGGCACGGCACCGCCACCCCGGCCGGCGACCCAGTCGAACTGCTGGCGTTGTTCAAGACTTACGGCGCAGCGGGATCCAACGCGCTGGTGGGCTCGATAAAATCGAACATCGGTCATCCCCAGGCGGCGTCGGGAATCCTCGGCCTCATCAAGCTGTTACTAGCCGGGGCGCACGGACACGTCCCGCCGACCCTGTTCTCGGACAACCCGACTAAGAAACTGGACTGGGATGTGGTTGGCCTGCGGTTGGCCACCACGTTGCACCGGTGGGAACCGGAAGGCGGTGTGCGGTACGGCGCGGTGTCGTCGTTCGGCGCCGGGGGTGCCAATGCGCACGCCATCATCGCTATACCGGCCGGTGAGTGCGGTGACGATGGCTAGCTACCGGCTGCCGGACGGCACCGTTCCGGTTCTGGTTTCCGCGATGACCGCCGACCTGCTCGCAGACGAGGCCGCGGCCCTGCTGGCTTATGCCACAACACATCCGGCTGTGCCGCCCGAGGCGATCGCGGACATGTTGTTCCGGACCCGCGTGGCTCGCCCGCATCGCGCCCTGGCCATGGTGTCGAGCCGAGACCAGTTGCTTGCTGCCTTCGACGCGATTGTCGACGGCCGCGAACACCCCGGTGTGGTGCGCAGCCGTATCCCGGCCACCGCCCGGCGGATCGCCACCGTCTTCCCCGGCCAGGGCGGACAACGGCCCGGGATGGGCCGACCGTGCTACCAATCGGTGTCAGCGTTCCGCGTCGAGGCGGATCGGTGTGCCGAAGCCTTCTGCGCCGAGCTCGGCCGGTCGCCGCTGGAATATCTGCTCGACGAAGACCATCCCGATGATGACAGCGCCGGGATCGTCCAGCCGGCGTTGTTCACCCAGATGGCCGCCCTGGCGGCCATGTGGCGCTCCTTCGGCGTCGACCCGGATGTTGTTATCGGGCACAGCCAAGGCGAGGTCGCCGCCGCCTACGCGTCCGGTGTGATCACCTTGGCGGATGCCGTGCGCGTTATCGGGATCCGGGCCAGCGCGGCCGACGGGTTCGCGGCCGGTGACTACGCGATGGCCGTGATCGCCGCCGGTCGGGACGCTTGCGAAACCATCCTGGCTCGCTGCTCGGGCTGGGCTGAGCTGTCAGTGATCAATTCGCCTGATATGACCGGGGTCTCGGGCCAGCGAGCGACCGTGCACGACATTGTCGACGCGTTCACTGAGCGGGGTGTGTTCGCCCGGATGATCCGGGTGGCTTACCCGGCGCACACCAGCTTGATCAACCAAGTCGGCACCACCGTGCGCACCGCCTGCCGGGACCGGCTGGAGAACCCCACTTTCCGGGACACGGACACCGCGTGCCTCGGCACCACGCTGGGTGCTGGGATCACGCCGGACCTGCCGGTCAGCGAATATTGGTTCTGGAACCTGCGCAACGTCGTTCGGTTCGACAAGGCGGTGACGGCGGCCCGGACGCTCGGCGTCGACACCTTCGTCGAACTCGGCGACCATCCGGCATTGCAGTCGGCGATCGAAGAAAATCTGGCCGGATCCGCCAACGACACCGCCCTGGTCTTGGGCACATCGCGGCGAGATGCGATCGATCTCGGCGTCTTCACCCGCAATCTTGCGGTGGTGGCAGTCAATGACCTGGATTATCCCTGGGAGCACTTGCGCACCGGGGTAGACCACCCGCCCCCGCCGCCGCTGTCCGACTTCCCCAATACCCAGATGAACGAGGTGCGGCTGTGGCTGCCCTACCGAGCCGAGACGGCCGCCACCGGCGCCGCGGCCGAGCCCGAGCCGACCGCACAAACCGCTCCGGCACGGCTTTTCACCGAGCGGTGGGTTCGACTGTCGCAGCGCGAAATGACGCCGCCGCGCGTCATCGGAATCGTTGACCACACCGGCGGCCATGCAGATTTGGTCGCCGCGCTGGGCGGCGCCGCTGCGGACATCGGCGCCACCGCACAGTTGGTCGACAGCCGCCGTAACGGTGACGGCAGCGCCGGCGGGACACCGGAGTTCGACACCTGCGTCATCTTGGCCCCACCGTCGACAACGCCGGATGCTTGCGCCGCGGCAACTGCGGTCTCGACATTTTTCGGTCACCGCGTCTGGTGGCCGGGAATAGCCGCGCCGATTGTCGACTGCTGGCTGGTGACCGTGGGTAGCGAGGTGGTCTGCACCGGCGATGCGTCACCGGATCTGGTGTTGGCGGGTCTGAGCGCCGGCTTTCGCAGCATCGGTGCCGAACACCCCGGCGTGCGCTTTCGCCACCTCGACCTGCCGGCCGGATCCGCTCCGACCGCCATGGCGGCGGCGTTGGTGTCGGCGCTGCACACCGAACACGAGCCTGAACTCGCGCTGCGCGATGACGGGCTGTATGCCAAGCGGATGGACGAGAACGCCCCGCCGGCGGCGGATTCAGCTGGCGCGCCACCGGGTCACGTGCTGATCACCGGTGGGACCGGAAACCTGGGCCTGGAGTTCTGCGAGTACTTTGCGCGCCGTGGCGTCCCGCGCATCACGCTGGTGAGCAGGTCTGGTGCGACCGCCCCCGGGACGCAGCGGCTACAACGAATCCGCTCTGCCACGTCAACCGGGATCAATGTGGTCCGCTGTGACATCGCCGACCCGGCAGCGGTTTCCCGGCTGGTCGAGCGGCACCGGGAGAACCCCGCGGAGCTGATCATCCACGCCGCCCTGGTGTATTCGGACGCCGAGTTGGCGGATATCACCGTCGAGCAGGCCGAGCGGGTATTGCGGTCGAAGGTCGTCGGCATCGCGCGGGTGCTGGACCGTTTTCCGCGAACAGACAACTGTCGCGTGGTGCTGTGCTCCTCGATCGCGGCCACCATCGGCGGCCGCGGTCAGATCGTCTACGCCGCGGCCAACCGCATGCTCGACGCGCTGGCGCACCGACTGCGGGCGGATGGTCTGGACTGTGTTTCGGTCCAGTGGGGCCAGTGGACAGCGCACTTCGACCTGGACCCGGTCGGATGGGCAAAACTGGCCGCCACCGGCCTGCTGCCGATGCGACCGGCCGACGCGATGGCAACCGGGCTGGCGCCGCTGCACCACAACGTCGTCGTCGCCGGATTCGACCTGACCCGTGCTCGGCCGGTGCTGACCGCCTACGGGTACGGCCCGCTGCTGGCTCAGCTGCCCGACGTGGCCGCACCTCACGCCGGTGTCGAAGAGCCCGCCCTCGAACAGCGGTTGATCCGGCTACTGGCCGGCACCATCGGCGCCGCCGGCACCGATGCCATCGACCCGAACGCCCCGATGGTCGCCATCGGTTTGGACTCGCTGCAAGCGCTGGAGTTTCGCCGCCGGGTCAAAACCGAACTCAATCACGAGCTGGACGTCGCGCAGTTGTTGGGCGGGGCGTCGCTCGCCGACGTGGTGGTGCAGTTAGCCCAGTAGCGCCGCATTGACTGCGCACTCACGGCGTTGACTGTGCGGCTACGGCGAAAATCCGCGCAAAGTGTCGCCGTACGCGCACGGTCAACGTCGGCTCGGCCGGCCCGGTAGCGCCCTACTCGTCAGCCATCGCGTCGCGCAGGCTCTTCGGACGCATATCAGTCCAGTTCTCTTCCACGTAGCGAAGACAGTTGGCCCGGCTGTCGGCACCGAACACCACCCGCCAGCCCGCGGGCACGTCGGCGAACGTCGGCCAGAGGCTGTGTTGTTCTTCGTCGTTGACCAGCACGTAGAACACACCGTTATCATCATCGAACGGATTGGTACGCATCACTTCGCTCCATCGACGGCTCGCCGCTGACGCAGATTTCGGCGCTCAGCACCCGATCGGACAGCAGGCCGAGGCAACTCAGATTGGGAAACCCCGGCCCCTGGTTCAGGCCGGCGAGGTTGGGTAGGAACAGTTTCGGGCTGCCGCCCGCGACGGCCAAGTCGTGGCCGATGGCCTCTTCCAATCGCTCCCCGGTCAGCGGCCCGCCCAGCCAGGTTTCCAGCTGCACCAATGCGTCCCGACACAGCAGCGGCAGGAACCACAACGGGTCAGCGCCGGAGCCGTCGACCACCAGATCGAAGCCATGGACGGTTTCGGCGGAGGCGCCATTCCCGACGCCGCCGAGCGCCGGCGAACGGTCGGTGCACAGCCCGATCCAGATCTGGCCGTCGCGGCTGACCACGTCGGTGACTCGTCCACGCAGATGCCGGATCCGTTCGTCGGCGAGCAGCAATTCCTGCACCCGCACCGAGAACACCCCCCGGTCGGTGCGGGCGATGCAGTCGCGCCGCTCGGTTCGGCTGAGACTTTGCCAACTCGTGGGATCGGAAAACAACGAGTTCTCAAAGTAGCCCTCGCCGCGGGTGAACAGCGTCGCTTGCGGCGAGATCGCGGTGATCGTGCAAACCCGGTGGTGGAACAACTCGTTGAGAATCGATGCGGCGGTCTCGCCGCCACCGATCACCGCGACATTCTCCGCGACGATCCGGTCCCGGCGTGCGGCGCGCTGCCAGAACTGCGCGATCGACAGCACCTGCGGGGCGCCGGGCAGCATGCATCGTTGCGGCTGACCCGGCCCGGTGATCATCAGTGCGTCCGCGGACAGTTGAGAATCGCGCAGGTGCAGCATCCACCGGGATCCTGCGATGGAAATGCTGCACAATTCACCGGCAACGACTTTGAGGCCGGCGACTCCGGCGACCCAGCACAGATAGCCCGCCCAGGTGTCGTGGGTGGGCGCGGGCCTGCCTCGGTCCACCCAGCCGACGAATTGGTCGGTGGCGATCAGATAGGACTGCCAGCTGCACCGCAGCATCCGCTCGTCGAGCTCGGCGTCCCGGCCGGGCACCAGCGCCGACCGATACGGGAAGCCGACGTCTTTTTCCGGGCTGGTGCCCAGGCGTTGCCGACCGTCGGTCCAACCGCCGACCGCACGCCAGTTGGCGGCTACCCCGCTGCGTTCAACGGCGACCACGTCGAGCGTGTCGATCCCCATCTGCCGCAGCGCCGCCGCCTTGGCCGCTACCGCTACCGCCTTGGCGCCGGCGCCGACAACGGCGAGCGTCCCGTTCATCGGGCAGTGGCCAGCGCGCTGCCGACGGCGGGACAGCGACGGCCAGGACCCACAACCGCACCTCCCCTGATTAGCCCAGGCTGCCCTAACTTTTTGTACGCTACACGATGAGTCAGGGGCCGAACACACTTCCCCGGAAAGGAGCCTGCGAGTGTCTGCCGCCACGGGCCGGTCAGCCGAAGCCGCTGTTCAACCCAGGGTGTGCAACGGGTTCGTACCGTTTCCGCCGGACCGGGCGGCCGCCTACCGGGCGGCCGGCTTTTGGACCCGCCGCACGGTTGACTCGATCCTGGACCACGCCGCCGCAAGCTGGCCGCACCGGGTTGCCGTCGTGGACGGCCACCGCAGCCACACCTACGCCGAGCTGGACCAGCTCGCCGATCGAGCGGCCGCCGGATTCGCTGCACTGGGCATCGCACCCACCGACCGGGTGTTGCTGCAGTTGCCCAACTCCGTCCGGTTCGCCGTCACACTGTTCGGCCTACTGCGCGCCGGAGCCATTCCGGTGCTCTGCCTGCCCGGCCACCGGCTGGCCGAGGTCGGCCACTTCGCCGACGTCAGCGAGGCGACCGGCTTGGTGATCGCCGAGACGGCCGAGGGCTTCGACTACAAGCCGATGGCCGAGCAACTGGTCGCGCGGCAGCCGCGGCTGCGGCACGTCGTCGTCGATGGAGATCCCGGGCAGTTCGTTTCGCTAGCCGCCCTGCTCGACGAGCCGTCGGGTCGGCCGGCGCGCACAGCCACCGACACCGCACTGCCCGCGGTGCTACTGGTGTCCGGTGGCACCACCGGCCTGCCCAAGCTCATCCCGCGCACCCACGACGACTACGTCTACACCGCCACCGCGAGCGCCGAATTATGCGGCATGGCCAGCGACGACGTTTACCTGGTCACGCTGCCCGCGGCGCACAACTTTCCGCTGGCCTGCCCCGGCTTGCTCGGGGCGATGAGCGTAGGCGCCACCACCGTGTTCGGCACCGACCCCAGCCCGGAGGCGGCGTTCGCCGTGATCGCCCGCCATGGCGTCACGGTCACCGCGCTGGTGCCGGCCCTGGCCCGGCTGTGGGCCCAGGCCTGCGATTGGGAACCGGTCACACCGGCCTCGTTGCGGCTGTTGCAGGTCGGCGGGTCCAAGCTCTCGGTAGCCGACGCCCGCCGCATACGTCAAACCCTGACCCCGGGACTGCAGCAGGTGTTCGGCATGGCCGAAGGACTGGTGAGCTTCACCCGCCCGGGCGATCCGGTCGATCGAGTGGAGACCACCCAGGGCCGACCGCTGTCTCCGGCGGACGAACTGCGGGTGGTTGACCAGACCGGTTGCGACGTCCCGGCCGGGGCCGACGGTGAACTACTGGTCCGCGGGCCGTACACGCTCAACGGCTACTTTCGCGACCCGGCCGCCAACGAGCGGTCGTTCACACCGGACGGTTTCTACCGCACCGGCGATCAGGTGCGGCGCCTGGCCGACGGCTACCTTCAGGTGACCGGCCGAGTCAAAGACGTCATCCACCGTGCCGGTGAGACCGTCGCCGCCGCTGACTTAGAAGACCACCTGATCGCTCACCCGCAGATCCAAGCGGCAGCGGTGCTCGGCCTGCCGGACCAGCAGCTCGGTGAAAAGGTCTGCGCCGCCGTTGTTTACCGTGGCGCCCCGGTGCCGATGGCCGAACTGAACCGCTACCTCGACGACCGCGGCGTTGCCGCGCACACCCGCTGTGACACGCTGCTGGCACTGCCGGCGCTGCCGACCACCGCGATCGGCAAGGTGGACAAAAAGGCGATCGCCGCACACGCGCTCGCCCTGCGCCGAAAGTGAAGCCCTTGCGACTTTTCTCGGATTTTCGCACAACAGTTTCACTTTCGGCGCCCGGCAATACTGCCATTGACTAATGTCACCATTCGCTGTTGACTAAGTCGCGTGATGCTGGGGCGATCCCCGAAACGCAGCCACGGCGCGTCAGCGGTGGTGACCGGTGCCGGCAGCGGGATCGGTGCGGCGTTCGCCGTCGAACTCGCCGACCGGGGCAGCGCCGTGGTATGCAGCGACATCGACGAGGTCGCCGCCCAGCGCACCGCCGATGCGATTACCGACAAGGGCGGCAAAGCCACCGCGGTGCGCTGCGACGTCTCCCGCCTCGATGACGTCGTTCGGCTGGCCGCTTCCGCGCAGGCCTGGTTCGACGGCCCGCCCACCCTGGTGATCAACAATGCCGGGGTCGTCGCCGCCGGCACCGCGATCGGCGAACTGCCGATCGAAGACTGGAACTGGACACTGGGCACCAACCTGTGGGGCCCCATTCACGGCTGTCACGTGTTCACCCCGATCCTGCGCGGTGCCGGGCGCACGGTTCCGCCGCGCGGCATTATCAACGTCGCGTCGGCGGCATCGTTCACCGCCGCACCCGACATGGCCCCCTACAACGTCAGCAAGGCCGGGGTGCTGTCGCTGTCCGAGAGCCTGGCGGCCGAGCTGTCCGGCACCGGCATCGCCGTCACGGTGCTGTGCCCGACCTTCGTCAAAACTCACATCGTCGAATCCGGACGTATCACCGGCGGAACCGCCGGCCTGGCCGCCACCGCGATGCGGTGGACCGGACTGTCTGCGGCCCGAGTAGCCCGGGACTGTTTGAACACCCATGACCGCGGCGGGCTGTACTGCATGCCGCAGTTGGAAGCCAAAATCGGGTGGAGTACCAAACGCCTCGCCCCCGAAGCCTTCACCCGCGCGGCCGGCCTGCTGTTCCGAGCCCGCTCGCATCTGCCGGCAAAGTTACCGTGAAGGAGGACGGCGCAAATGACCATCAACATGGATGCCATGCTCGCCAAAATCAAAGACCGACAGTGGGCGCTGGCCGATTTCGACTGGGACGCACCGGGGGCCGATACGATTAGCGATGAGTTCCGACCCAAACTGAAAGCCTTCATGGCCGATCTGTGCTGGATCGAGAACATCGGCGCCCGCGGCTTCGCGGCATTGGCCAAAAAGGCGCCGTCGGCGACGCTGGCCGAGATTTACCGTTACTTCCACGCCGAGGAGCAACGCCACGCGAACGCAGAGCTGGCGCTGATGAAGCGCTGGGGAATGCTGGACGACGGCGAGTTTCCCGAGCCGAATGTCAACATCCGGCTGGCGATGCAGTGGCTGGACGACTACTCCGACGACATGCCGCTGTCCGTACTCGGCACCGTCATCCCGATGTTGGAGGTAGCGCTCGACGGGGCACTGTTGAAGTTCCTGCTGGACCAGGTCGAGGACCCGATCTGCCACCAGGTCTTCGAAAAGATCAACAACGACGAGTCTCGGCATCTCGCAGTGGATTTCGAAGTGCTCAATATGATCGGCCATGCCAGAGTCCGCAAGCTCGCCATCGAATTCATCGGCAACGTCGCCTCACCACCGCTGATCATCGGCACGCTGATCTACCTGCCGCTGCTCAACCGGATACGTAACGAACTCGCCGGCATGGGTATGGAGCCCGAACGGCTGTACCACGCGGTCAAGAGGTTCAAGCAACTCGGCGACCGTGGCGAGTTCACCAGTCGGGTACCGATCTACCGCGTCCTGAAGCGACACGCGGCCATGGTGGTCAACCCCGACCACCCCTATCATTTGCTGGCCAATTCGATGGTGTGGCTTTCCGACCGTTATCCCAGAACACTGCTCAAGCCGATCCCGAGCTGGTTCAAAGAACTGACCCACAAACCGGCGGCCTAGCGCCATGGCACCCGGGCACACCTATCAGACCCTGATCGTCGGCGCCGGCTTCAGTGGTATCGGCGCAGCGATCAAGCTGGCCGAGGCCGGTCTGGGCGGCGACAGCGACATGGTGATCGTGGAGCGAGCCGACCGGGTCGGAGGAGCCTGGCGCGACGCCAGCTATCCCGGTGCGGCGTGCGACATCCCGTCGCTGCTGTACTCCTTCTCGTTTGCCAAGAACCCGAGTTGGTCGCGGGCCTACTCCCGCGCCGACGAGATCTGCCGGCACATCGAGCAGATGGCCGACCAGTTCGATGTACGCCGTCACATCCGATTCGGTCACGAGGTCACCGGCTTGTCGTTCGACGAAGAAACCGGGGTGTGGCTCGTCACCGCAGCGACCGGTCGCCGCAAGGCCCGATTTGCAGCCCGCACCGTGGTGTTGGCGGCCGGGGCGTTGGCGGACTCCAGGTTTCCTGATATCCGCGGCTTGGAGTCCTATGCGGGACGCACGATCCACAGCGGACGCTGGGACCACGACTACGACTTCACCGACAAACGGGTCGGCGTCATCGGCACCGGAGCCAGCGCAGTCCAGCTCATCCCGGAACTGGCCAAGCAGGCCGGATTCGTCAAGGTATTTCAGCGCACCCCGGGCTGGGTGCTGCCGCGTTTCGACTTGGCCGTACCGGCACCCGTGCAGGACTTATTCGCCAAAGTGCCGGCGGCCCAACAACTTGCCCGTCAGCTATTGTTCTGGGGGCATGAAGTCAGCGGCACCGCGCTGGTGTGGAACACGCCGCTGACCGGCCTGGTGGCACAGTTGGGCAAGGCCCACCTGCGGATGGCGGTCAAGGATCCCTGGCTGCGCCGCCAGCTCACCCCGGATTTCCGGCCGGGCGGCACGCGCATGCTGTTGTCCAGCGACTACTACCCGGCACTGCAGCGGGACAACTGCAAACTGATCGACTGGCCGATCGCCACGGTGAGTCCGGCCGGTGTGCGAACCAGCGACGGCGTGGAGCACCACCTGGACGCCATCGTCCTCGCCACCGGCTATGCCGGGCAATTGGCCGGCCCGCCGTTCAGCGTCGCCGGTCTGGACGGACGGTCGTTGGCGGACGAGTGGGCCGACGGCGGGCAGGCGTACAAGAGTATCCAGGCGCACGGCTATCCCAACCTGTTCTTCATGACCGGCCCGAATTCCGGTCCCGGACACCACTCGCCGCTGGTGTATATCGAAGGCCAACTGGACTACGCGGTGCGCGCCATCACCACCATCGTCGAGAAGAACTTGCGCTACCTTGATGTTCGCCGTGACGCGCAACGCCGGCACAACCTGTGGATCCAGCGGATGCCGGGACGCCGCGGCGGGTATCTAACTGACGGCGGGTTCAAAGCGGCGAGATATCCCCGGTATCCCGGCTTTGCCACCTGGTATCTGCGTCAGATGCGCGACTTCCGGTTGGCTGACTACCACGCGGTGCCGCGCCACGTCGACTCGCACGAAGTCGCCTTCGCCTGATGCGCCGCACCAGTGCCGCTGACCCGGGCACCATCGCCGGCGTGCTGGCCGACCTGCGGCACATCCCACAGCAGGTCCGCCGCCAGTCGCGGGGTGTCATCGAGGCCGCGGTAGCGCAACTTTTCGACGCCGCGGTACGCCGGCCGGAAGACACTGCGGCGGCCGGGGAATACCGCATCGACGAGCTAGCCCGTCTGTCCGGCACCACGACCCGCAACATCCGAGTGTACCGGGATCGCGGCCTGCTGCCGCCGCCGGTGCGGGTCGGACGGATCGCGCTGTTCAACGACACTCACGTGACCCGGCTGCGGCTGATCACCTCGATGCTGGACCGCGGCTACACCATCGCGCACGTCAAGGAGATGCTCGGCGCCTGGGAGGACGGCAGGAACCTCGCCGACGTGCTCGGTCTGGAGACGGCCATCGCCGGCAAGTGGACCACCGAACAGCCCGAGACGATGACCCGCGTCGCGGCTCAGCGGCTGATCGGCGACCGGCCAGCGTTCGACCGGTTGGTCGCGCTGGGATTGATCCGGATCGACGGGAAAAATGCCGTCGTCCTCCGGCCCAAGCTGATCGAGGCGTTCAACGAAATGCGCGGCTACGGCATCGGCATGGCAAAACTCATCGACCTTTATCAGCAGTCGCTCCCACACATCGACGCGATCAGCGACCTGCTGGTGCGGGCCGGCGCTGAGCACGTCGTCGATCGGATCAAACCGGGCGAAACGCTGCCGGCCGACACCGAGATCGCCGAGTTGATCACCATGCTGGTCCGGTTTCGCACCCAGGCCGTCGCATCGGTGACCGCCACGCTGGCGTCATCGATCGAGGCAACCATCGAAGCGATGGTCGGCGAACTGCTGTCCCGCGCCACCTAGCGCGCCGCACCTTGCCGGCGAAGCGGGATACCGCCCGCGTGCGGGTTCCCGGCCCGACACACCGGGCAACGTTCGCCGGCACGGGTGGGCCCAACTCAAGCCAGGGCGAGGAAGAGCTTCTCCAGCTCGGCTTCGGAAATCGGCTCGGCGTCGTGCCGGGTTTCGCCGGTCAGGCATTCCCGCAGCCCGCTTGCCACGATCTTGAAGCCGGCCCGGTCCAAGGCACGGGACACTGCGGCCAACTGGGTGACGACGTCCTTACAGTTACGGCCGTTCTCGATCATCGCGATGACGCCGGCGAGTTGACCGTGCGCGCGGCGCAGCCGGTTCAATACCGCCTTGACGTTATCGTCGTTACCTACCACGTGAGATCCTCTCTGTTAACCAGCAAGTGTACCCTGATACCCTGTCGGGTATCGAGCTTTCGGTCACCGGCGCGCAATCAGATACGGCGCCAGGGTGCCCAGCTTCTCGCAGGTTTCCTCGAATTCCCGCTCCGGGTTGGATGCGTCGATGATGCCGGCTCCGGCCCGCAGCCAGGCGTGCCCGTTGTGTTGGTAGGCAGCCCGCAGGGTCAGCGCGGCATCTAGGCCACCGTCGGCGGAGAACATCACCA
Source organism: uncultured Mycobacterium sp. (assembly GCA_964590745.1). GTDB lineage: Bacteria > Actinomycetota > Actinomycetes > Mycobacteriales > Mycobacteriaceae > Mycobacterium. Next base: position 29,758 of record CAZPZQ010000007.1, read on the forward strand.
CCGCACCGGAGTACAGTCCGCGCGGGCAGTCGTCGAGGCGCAGGATGGCCTCGTATCCGGCGGCTTTGGGAATACCTGATGCGGTCACTGCTGGGAACAGCGCCTCCAACGCGTCCATCCGGTTGTGCGACGAGCCCAGGCGGGCGCTGACCGTCGAACCCAGATGCTGAACGCTGCCGCGCCGGCGCACCGTCATGAAATCGGTGATGGCCGCGCTGCCGGGTTGAGCGACTTCGGCGATCTCGGCCATCGAGGTGCGAACCGAGATGGCGTGTTCGACGATCTCCTTGGCGTCGGATTCCAGGTCATCGCGCGCGCGCCGGTCGACAGCAGCGCCGCGGCCCAACGCTCGGGTACCGGCCAGCGGTTCGGTGAGGACCAGCCCGTCGGGCAGCACTTGCACAACCAACTCCGGGCTGTAGCCCAATGCCCGAATCCCGCCGAGCCGCAACAGGAATGACCGCACCGGAGTGTTGTTCCGGCGCCCCAGCCGATACGACGACGGGAAGTCGACAGGGAACGGCACATCGATACTGCGGGACAAGATGACCTTGCGGTAGCGGCCCGCGATGATCTCGTCTAGGGCGGTGACCACCCGGCCGCGGTAGTCGGTGGTGTCGCCATTCACGTCGATCACACTGGGCGCACGAGTAGCGGGTATCCCGCGGTACAGGAGTTGCTCCACAGCGGTGCGGTGGTGGTCGCCGACATCGAACAACCGGATTCCGCGCGCCGTGACCACGATGCGGGCACGCGGCCAAAAAATCCGGGCCAGCGGCGTTCCGGGATCCAGCCGGTGCTGCAAACCGAAACGGTATCCGCCGAACTCGAAAGCGATCCAACCGAACGCCTGGTCGGTTTCTAGCAGCAGCCGATCCACCGCCTTACCCAGAATCGGGCCGGGCCGCCCGGACCAGCGTTGCCGGCGGGTGATCCCGTCCCGGACGACGCGCAGTTCGTCGCTGTCCAACTCGACCGCCGCCCGCAATCCGACGGCCAGGGTCCACGTCCCGGAACGCTCGTAGAGCAGATATTCCTCACCGTCACACTCAGGCAGCGCCGCGGCCAACTCGCCCGCGAGATCGGCCGGCTCGACACCCAGCGGAATCGGCAGCGTGGTGTCAGCGATTGGTTCCACACCGAGTTCGGACACGGTTAGTAAATGTAGCCTAACCTATCCAGCGGACCGCACTGCGCTGTGCTGGCGCCGACAGCGCCGTTACTTTTCGGAGGCTGCCCGCAGTAACTGGGTCGCCGAGGCGAGCGATACCTTCCAGCCGTCCTGGTTCACGAACGCGACGTTGATGGTGCGGGGCGCCAGTTTCGGGCCGGACACCGTCACATCGGCGGTGGCCGCGCCCGGGCCGGTGGGCTCGATGTTGGCGACGCTGAACGACAGCGGCAACTGGCCCTTGCGTTCGGCTTTGTGCAGCTTGTGGTCGGCCACCGATGCCTCCGCGGGCCCGATGCCGCCTTCCACCAGGCCGGCCTTGTCGGCGAACGGGACAGCCGGATCAGCAAGGTTGCTGAGTACTCCGGTGAGTTGGCCCGGGGTGGGCAGGTCGGCGGGCGCCGGTGCCAATGGCGCGCCGAAGCCGGTGAGCTCGATCTGCCCGGCGACGACGGCGGCACCGGGCACCGCCACGCCGGCCGGTACGGCTCCGAGCAGGGCAAACACCGCGATTCCAGCGGCAAGGGGTGGGGCAATCACGGGCGTTCCTTTCGATGAAGCTCGCTGTGGCAGGTGTTGAGCCTGACGGTTGATGTTGCTAATGAGATTGATTATATTATATCGGCTAACCATTTCGTGCGCTCGGTCCGGCCGCCGCGGGTTCGCTCCGGTCAGCCCAGCAGATCACGCACCACGGCGTCGGCCAGCAGCCGCCCACGATCGGTCAGCACCACCCGTTCGCGGTCTGAGGACAGCAGTCCGTCGGTGACCGCGACGGCGGCGCGTTCTCGTTCGGCGGCATCGAGGTGGGTCAGCGGCAAACCGCACCGCATCCGCAACCGCAACATGATGTCTTCAGCGTGACGATCGGCACCCGAGAGTTCTTCGAAGCCCACAACCGGCAGCGTCCACTCACCCAGCAACTGCGCATAGGCGTTCGGGTGCTTGACATTCCAGCACCGCACCGGACCGACATAACTATGCGCGCCCGGTCCGGCCCCCCACCACTGGCCGCCGCTCCAGTAGCCGACGTTATGTCGGCACTGCGCGCCCGGCCGACTCCAGTTGGACACCTCGTACCAGTCCAGCCCGGCCGCACGCAGCCGCGCGTCGGCCAGCTGGTAGCGGTGCGCCAGCACGTCGTCGTCCGGGGCGGCCACCTCGCCGCGGGCCACCCGGCGCGCCAGCGCGGTGCCGTCCTC
>CAZPZQ010000008.1:0-30751 GCA_964590745.1 uncultured Mycobacterium sp.
TCAAGTCGGCGGGCTTCGACACCGACGTGTTCGAAGGCACCGCACGGGTTTTCGACGGCGAGCGAGCGGCCCTGGACGCGTTGGAGGACGGCACCATCCGCGCCGGCGACGCGGTGGTCATCCGCTACGAAGGCCCCAAAGGCGGACCCGGCATGCGCGAGATGCTGGCGATCACCGGTGCGATCAAGGGCGCCGGGTTGGGCAAGGACGTGCTGCTGCTCACCGACGGCCGGTTCTCCGGTGGGACGACCGGCTTGTGCGTGGGGCATGTCGCCCCGGAAGCCGTGGACGCCGGGCCGATCGCTTTCGTGCGCGACGGCGACCGGATCCGCCTCGACGTCGCCAAGGCCACCCTGGACGTTCTCGTTGACCCGGCCGAATTCGCCGCCCGCGGCGCCGGTTTCACTGCGCCGCCGCCGCGCTACACGTCGGGTGTGCTGGCCAAGTACCGAAAGCTGGTCGGCTCGGCTGCCACCGGCGCGGTCTGCGGCTGAGGCTTACCCGCCCCGCCCCCGCCGAAGAGTGCCTATTTCACCAGGGCGAACGCAAAACCGTCCCAGCCCTTGGCGCCAACCGTCTGGATCGCTGCGGCGTCCAGCCTGGGATGGTTCCCTAACAGTTCCAGTGACCGACGGGTGCCTTGCACTTCCGGGTCATCCCCCGGTTCCAAGATGGTGCCGTCCCGAATAACGTTGTCTAGCACGATGACCGATCCGGGGCGGGCCAGGCGCACTGCCCACTCCAGATAATCGGCGTTGTTCTTCTTGTCAGCGTCGATGAAGACCAGGTCGAAGGGACCGTCGGTGACGGTGGGCAGGGTCTTTAGCGCGGCGCCGACGATCACCCGAACCCGGTCCCCCACCCCGGCGCGGTCCAGGTTGGCGATCGCCACTTCGGCATGTTTGGGGTCGTATTCCAGCGTCACCACCCGACCGTCCGGGCCCGCTCCGCGGGCCAGCCAGATGGTGCTGTAGCCGCCCAGCGTGCCGATCTCCAGGACGCGCCGTGCACCGATGGCGCCGGCCAGCAAGCCCAAAAACTTGCCCTGCTGCGGAGACACCGCGATGTGCGGCAGCCCGGCGGCATCGCTGGCCCGGGTGGCCGCGGCCATCGCCGGGTCGTCGGCGATCAGGGCCCGGTCCAAGAATGCGTCGACATCGCGGGCGGTGGATTTGTGACCCATACCTGCACGCTAGCCCGACAGCTGTGCTGCCACTGTTTCGGCCCACCCGGTTTTCCACAGACCGGTACCGGGTAGTCGATCACATCGACCCGGACAGGCGAAGGAGCGACACAATGACCAGCTACCCCACCGGAACGACGCTGACGTGCGGTCACCAAGGCTGCGGCTGCCGGGTGCGAGTCGAGGCACCGTGCAGTTGTGTCGGCGCCGGCCAGCCCTACCGGTGCACCTGCGGCGAGGAGATGGTCGTCGTCGACCAGCAGTAGCCGGCGCTACCGCACGCCGTGCTGGGCGTACACCGTGCGCAACAGGTAGCCCAACTCCGGGCCCATCACCGCTTCGGCCAACCCGCAGAAGGTGGTGACGAACCCGCGTCCGTGTGGTGGCTGGGTGTCGCACAGGTGGTGCGCGATTTCGTGCAGCACCACCAGTTCCCGCATCGCCCAGCCCTGGTCACGATGCTCCGGAATGGCGATGACGCCGGCGCCGTCGTGGTGTTCGTAGTGTGCCGCGGTGGCACCCCGCCGGGCCCGCACCGATAGCGAGCCGACCGTCGGCCAATGCCGCCGCACCGCCGGCAGCGCCAGCACCTCGTCGACGTAGCGCTGCACCGCCGCCACCGACGCGAAGCGCGCCTCCGGCGGCAGGGTCAGCTGGGCACCGAAGAACTCGATGCTGCGCGACCCGTGTTCGGCGGCGCGGTCGAACAGCGTTCGGACGAACTGCTCGGCCGCATAAATCGTGGCGCGCTGCGCATCCCGCTCCGGTGTGCTCACTCACCGCTCCACGGCAGACCGCGCTGCCGACAGTTCCGGGCTGTTGTCCAACCGGGCCCGTCGGCCGGCTCGATCTCCGGCCCGGCGCGCCGCGGACGAATACCCCGCCGAAGCGCGGCTGGCCCGCCAGGTGCCGCGCGCCTTCGACGCGCTGCGGTAGTAGTCGTGCAGTTCGACGTCTTTGTTCCGCAGTGCGACAGCAGTGCCGGGAAGCCGATCACGGCCTTCCTCGGCTTCCCGCCGGGTCTGCTCACGGGCTTCGCTCAGCCGCTGCCCGACGCGAGAACCGAAGGCCAGCTGAAAGTTCAGCCGAGCGGTGATGGTCGCGGTGGGGCGATGCGCACCGGAGGAAATGTAGGCATCGGACGCGCGCACCATCTGCACCACCAGGCTGGCGTACAAGGCGTGGCTGGCATCGATGTCCTCGGCGAACCCGTAGGCATAGACGAAGGTGGAATTCGACGCCACGTCGCAACGCACGTCGTTGGCTGCGGCAACCAGGACGAATAGTTGAACATAGGTGCGCAGCCCCTTGGCGCCCGGCTGTCCGATGCTGATGGTGCGCTGAACCGGGGCCTGCGCCGCCGACCGGGTGGCGGCGTGCGACCGGGCCACCGCCAGGTCGATCGACGTCGCCGTGGCGAGCCGCTGGGCGGCTGCCAAGAATGCCTCGGCTTCGTGGACGTTGTCGGTGCCCTCGGCCTGTCGCAGTAAGGCGCCGATCCGGGTCAGCATCTTGTCGTCGCGCATAACGGCAACGCTAACCTGCCGCTCCGACAGACCGCGGTAACCGCCGTCACAGCCTGGCGTCGATCCAGCCCAGCACGTCGGAAAGCACGGCGGCCCGCTCGGGTTCGTTGAACACCTCGTGGTAAAGGCCCGGATAAACCTTCAACTGGACGTCGGCCGACCCCACACAGCCGACCAGCCGTCGGCTGCCGTCGACCGGAATCAAACCGTCCGCACCGCCGTGTACCACCAGCAGCGGCGCCGTCAACGCCGGAGCCCGCCGCGGCATCATGTCCCCGATCTGCAGCAGGGCGCGCGCGACACCGGCGGGCACCCACCCGTGGTGCACTCGCGGATCCCGGTCGTAGGCCGCCACCACCTCGGGGTCACGCGAGACCAAGCTGCTGTCGAGCTGCTGCACCGGCAGACCCGGTGCGATCGCGCCGAGCGCTTTGGCGACCAGCGCCAGTATCGGTGACACGGTGTCCGTCATCGCCACCGCCGGCCCGGACAGCACCATCAGTTGATAGTCGTCGGGGTGGTCGACGCCGTAGGCGAAGACAATGCCGCCACCCATACTGTGCCCGAGCACCACGCACGGCGTGCCGGGGTGTTCCCGGGTGGCGATACCGACCAGGGTGTGAAAGTCCTCGGTGTATTCGGAAAGACGTTTGCATCGCACCCCCTTGCCGCCGGAGCGGCCGTGGCCGCGGTGATCCAGCGCGTAGGTGCTCAGGCCGGCATCGCCGAACCGCAGCGCCACGTGATCGTAGCGGCGGGCGTGCTCGCCGAAACCGTGCGACAGCACGACCACGGCGCGCGGGGCCGCCTCGGGTGTCCAGATGTCGTAGACGATCGGCACACCGCCGACACCGGCGAAGGTTCGGTCAGCGCGGGTGGTGGCCATCATGGCAGCGTATCGGTGGCCTGTCGGGCCACGGTAGCCTCACCTGTCATGGGACGAGTCGACGACAAGGTGGCACTGATCAGCGGCGGCGCCCGTGGTATGGGCGCAGCACACGCCCGGGCGCTGGTCGCCGAGGGCGCCCGGGTCGTCGTCGGCGATGTGCTCGACGACGAGGGCACCAAACTTGCCGAGGAGTTGGGCGAGCCGGCGCGGTTCGTCCGCCTCGACGTCACCCAACCCGAGCAGTGGCAGGCCGCCGTGCAGGCCGCCGTGCAGGACTTCGGCAAGCTCAACGTACTGGTCAACAATGCCGGTGTGGTCAACGGCAATACGCTGCAGGACTTTGCCCTGGCCGACTGGCAGCGCATTATCGACGTCAACCTGACCGGGACGTTCTTAGGCATGCAGGCTGCAGTCGCACCGATGATCGAAGCCGGGGCCGGCTCGATCATCAACATCGCGTCGATCGAGGGAGTGCGCGGCAGCCCCGGGCTGTACGGCTACGTCGCATCCAAGTTCGGCGTCCGCGGTCTGACCAAGGCGGCGGCGCTGGAATTGGCCGCCCACAACATCCGGGTCAACACCGTGCTGCCCGGCCTGGTTCGAACCCGGATGACGATCGGGATTCCCGACGATTTCCTGCAGATCCCGTTGGGCCGGGGCGCCAAAGCCGGTGAGTTGTCCGCGTGGGTGCTGTTTTTGGCATCCGATGAGTCGTCGTATGCCACCGGCGCGGATTTCGTGGTGGACGGCGGCCTGACCGTCGGCGTCCCGCACAAGACGTCGTAGTGGCGCCGGTGAAAACCATCGATGTGCGCCGCGCCGCGGATCGAGCCGCTACCAGAACCACCTGGCTGACTTCGCGACATTCCTTCTCGTTCAACGACTACTATGATCCGGCCAACACCCACCACGGCCTGCTGCTGGTCAACAACGACGACACCGTCAACCCGGGCGCGGGCTTCGGCGCCCACTCGCACCGTGACGCCGAGATCGTCACCTGGGTGCTCAGCGGGCAGTTGACCCACCGCGACTCCCTCGGCAATGCCGGTGTCGTCTACCCCGGTCTGGCTCAACGCATGTCGGCGGGCAGCGGTATCCAGCACACGGAGACCAACGAATCCAGCAGCGAGCCCGTGCATTTCGTCCAGATGTGGATTGCTCCGGGCATCCCCGGCGGCACGCCGGCGTATCAGCAAACCGAGATCGAGCAGGCGCTGGCCGGCGGCGAACTGGTCACCGTCGCCTCCGGAACGGACGACAGCGCCGCGATCGGGATCGGCAACCGCAAAGCCACCATGTACGCGGCTCGACTGCAACCCGGCCGCAGCGTCGAATTGCCTGACGCGGCGTACCTGCACCTGTTCGTCCCGCTCGGCGCGGTCACCCTGGAAGGTACCGGCGACCTGGCTCATGGCGACGCGGTCCGGTGCACCGGCGGCGGCGGTGAGCGACTGACCGCTACCGCTCCGGCCGAGGTACTGATCTGGGCGATGGACGGCACACTCGGCAGCTGACGGCAAGACGGCCGGGCAAACTCCAAGGCGCGGAATGTCATTGCACCGGAATGAAACCGCCGCCCAACTGTTACGTAAGTTGACAGAGTTGCCAGTGTTGTTACGGTTATTGGTTGTCGCATCGAGCTGAGCGCCGAAAGGGCACCCGTGGCATACCGCCGGAGACGTTCAGGAGCCGCCCGGAGGCGCTGGGCAGCAGGCTGCGGCGGGCTGGTGCTGTGTCTGGCGCTGGCCACCAGCACCGGGCAGCCGACGGCCGGCGCTGCGGCACGCGATCAGCTCGCCGACGCCATTGCCACCACCCGCGGCTCCTACCTGGTCTACAACTTCGGTGCCGGGCATCCCGCTCCCATGCTCAACGCCGCCGGACGCTGGTATGAGATGAGCAACGGCGGGCATCTGATGATCATGAAGTCGGCGTCGCAGCGCCTGACGCCGCATCTGTTGGTGGATAGCCATCGCGGTTATCAGGCGCGGTGCGAACGAAACCCGGGGGCGCGAACTCGTGACGGACTGTGGCAGGCCTCCGAGATCTACACACCGCTGCAGGCCTGGCGCATGTTGGGCCAGCCGACGATCGCGATCAACGCGAACTTCTTCGACATCCGTGGCCAGCGGGCCGGGTCGTGGCGAACAACCGGGTGCAGCTCACCGCTCGGCGCCTACATCGACAACACCCGCGGCACAGGCCGGGCCAATCAACCGGTCACCGGGACCATCGCCTATGCCGGCAAGCCCGGGCTGTCCGGCGGGGATGAGCATTGGACACCACTTGCCACCATGATTTTGCCGAGCCGTGGCGCGCCGTATGTGGTTGCGCCGCAGGGCGGTAAGCACGGCAGCGATTTCCATGCGGCCGCCCCGGTCATTGATGACTTGGTGAACCGGGGGGTGGGCTTCGTCGCGGTGAGCGGCCTCGGGTTGCTCTCCCCGGGTGACACCGGTCAACTCAACGACGGCGGTCCCAGTGCGGCCCGAACCGCGATCGCCTACTCCAGGCCCAAAGACGAGATGTATGTGTTCCAGGGCGGTAACTACACGCCGGACAACATCCAGGATCTGTTCCGCGGTCTGGGCAGCGACACCGCTGTTCTGCTGGATGGTGGCACCTCGTCGGCGATCGTGGTGCGCCGGGACACCGGCGGTATGTGGGCCGGTGCGGGCACCCCGCGGGGATCCTGCGACACCCGTCAGGTGTTGTGCGATGCACACGAGCGGGCGCTGCCCAGTTGGCTGGGGTTCAACTGATCCCGCGACGCTTCACGGGCTGACCGGCCCGAAGCGAAACAGCAGCATGCTCGACGTCACCACCGCGGCGGCCAGCGCGATGACCGGCGCCACTACCGCGCGCGACAACGTGGCTCCCACAATCGCACCGGCCAGCATGGTCAAAACAACGCTGTAGCGTAGCTTTTCCCGCCTGCCGGTGCCGCCGGCCAGCCGGCTGTCGACACCGATCCCGACGATCGTCGAGGTCAGGACGGTGGTGTAGAGCTCTTGGATGCCGAATTGTCGAGCCGTGGAGTTTTGCACCCCGAACGCGACCGCCAGGCCGACGATCAGGATCTGTTTGGTGGTGTCGTGATAGCGAAGCACGCCGACCCCGGCCAACACGGAAAGCGCCACCAGCACCGCAATTTCGATGCTCAGCGCCACGGTGAGCCACCGTCGAGTCTGCCGCCACAGCCGCCGCACCAGTCGGCCGCCGATGATCGCACCGACCAGAAATCCGCCGAATGCCACCACGGCGGCGGTGAGGTCGATCCCGGTGTCCGGAACGAACAAGAAACCCAGGAAGATCGCATTCCCGGTCATGTTGGCGACGAACACGTGACCCAGCGCCAAGACGCTGATCGCATCCACCAGGCCGGTGGCAAATGTCAGCAGCAACAACGCCGCGGTGGTCAACCGCTCGGACAGCGGTGAGGCAACGGGCATGTCGGGTATCGCCGGGCGAGCGCTACACGCGGGGCGTCAAATCCAGCGAGGTGATGGTCGGCATTTTGGTGATCACCCAGCGGTTCTGATCGCGTTTCATGAACAGCCGGTAGGACAGGTATTTCAACGAGGGGATGGACTTGGTCGCTTCGCTGGTGGCGGAGGTGTTGGTGTACAGGATAACGGTGGCCTCCGGCCCGTCCAGCGATTCCACCGCAGCCCCGGTGATCTCGGTGGTGTCGGTGACCTTCGCCTGTTTGTTTGCCGGTGTGATGGCATCGATGAACTTACGATACTCGGCTTCCAGGTCGCCACTGAGATAGACCGCGGCGCGGTCCGGCAACGTGTCCATGTTCTCCGGGGTGTAGTTCCACAGCGTGGTGATCGCGTTGACCGCGGTCCGGACGATGTCTTGCTTGATCGCCACCACCGCGCGGTCCGCCAGATAGAGCTGTAACGCAGCGCCGGCGAACCCCGCGGCGCCGACGAACAACGCCGCCGATACGCTCGCCGCGATGGTCAACGGCCTCCAGCGAAGGCGGCGTTTCATCGGTCCGGTTCGGGCGGCCGCTTCATCAACGTCATCGTCGGCGGTTTCAGTGGAGTCGGTTGTCGCCTCAGTGATTTCCGCACCAGATGGTGTTCCGGCGTCAGCTACGGTGTCCGCCACGGCGTCCGGCGCTGACTCTTCGCCTTCGGCGGCGGCGGTCAGATCACGTGGATGAGGCTGCTGATCTTCCACTGTTTGCCTTCCTGCTTTGCCGTCACCAGCCAGCGATATGTGGTGTCGATCTCCTGTTTTTTGTCCGGTGTCTTGGTGCGGACCTCGGTGGCCACCATGACGTTGGCGCTGCCGTCGTCGGTCCATCGCTCCACACCGGCGTCGAGCACCGTGCCGGTGGTCGGTTCCGCGGTGGCGACCCGAAACAGAGCCTGGTTCGCTCGATCCCGGTACTCCGCTTCGAAGTCGCCGGTGGCCTGGGACAGGACGCGGTCGACGTAGTCGTTGGCGTGGAACGGGTCCGGTGAGGTGAATTCGGTCATAAAGGACCGTACGTAGCTGAGCACCGAGACGTCTCGGATGGCGGCGCGACGGTGCAATTCGTGCGAGATCAGCATCAAAGCGCAGCCCGTGATCGCCTCCGCAATGACCAACCCCGCGACGGTGAACATCAACGGCAGCCGGAATCGTCGCTGCCACGGCACCACAGCCTGCTCCACGAACAGCGGTGCTTCGTCGCGCTGAAACTTGCGCCGGGGACTCAATGTCCATCCTCGACCGGCAGCGGCTTGGTCACCACGGTCAGGTCATCGACCCGCCAACGCGGGTCTCCGGACTCCTCGCTCTTTTGGAAAGCCACCCGCACCGTGGCGCTGATCAACCGCTCCTTGCTCTCGGTGCCGCGCTGGCCCTGCAGGAAAAGCAGCATGATGGCCCGGTCCGCCGTTGCCGACAGTACCGAACGGTTGATCACCCAGTAGGCGTTGGGAACCGGTTTTCCGTTCTGCACCGTCTGCTGTTCGGCCAGCAACCGCTCGCGGTAGTTGTCCGTCACCAGGGTTTGGGCGTGCGCGAAATCCTGCTCCAGCGATTTCGGGTCGTAGCTGAGCATCTGTTCGACGATCTTGGGTCCTTGCACCGCAATCTCGGCACGAACCTGGTCGATTGCCCGGTCGTGCTGGTATACCACCAGGGCGCTGGCCGCCCCGACCGCGATGCATAGCAGGGCCGCCGCCAGAAAAATCATCGCGGCCAGCGTCGGCATATTTTGCGGTCGCCGGGCCGGGTCTGCCCGCCGAACCTCGGTGCCGGCCAGCATGTCGGCGAAGGTGCGGCGGCGCCGGTCCCAGAGCGGCCACAGCCACCCGACCAGCGCCGCGGCGGTATCGAGTAGATGCGCCAGATCCCGGAGCAACAGTCGCCACGGACCGACGGGGGTGCCTGCGGGGCCCTCGTCTCGATACACCGCGATGCCGAACACGGCACGCCCCAGGCTCCACCCGGTGATCGAGGGCAACAGGATGCGGTTCCCGGCGGTCAACAGCGTCGCGAGGCCGCCGGCCGATACGCACGCCCACCACCACCCGCTGCCCAACGGCACGGCCGAGGCCGCCAGTGCCATCGCCGTCACCACCGCCACGCCCGGGACGACATCTACGGTGAACGCAGCAGCCCGAATCCACCACGGCGCCAGTGGATTCACCGGTATCGGTGGAACTGCCGGATGGATCTCGGGGGCCGCGGTGGTGTCGATCACCGCTGTCACTTCGCCACCTGGTCGAGGTTGGCGACCTTGTACTGCCCCTCGTCGGGGGCCATCTTCACCCGTAACCGGTAGCCGACTTCGCGGCCCTGCTCGGCGGCGTTGTCGATCTTGACGCGCAGCGCCACCAGCAGGTCGACCGAGCCGTCACCGTTGTCGCGTTCCACCGCCGCGCGCATATCCGACACTTGCACCTGGACATTCGCGGCCTGATAAGCCTGCATCAGGACCCCGCTGTACATCTCGGCTTGTGCGGCGAAGGCGCCGGTCGCACATTCGATTATTTTCGCCTGAGCGGCGGGCACAGCGGTGGCGTCGGGCGCCTGCGTCGCCGAAACACAGTCCTTGGCCGCTTCGATGGCTGCGGCATGAGCGCGGGCGATGGCTTGGCTTTCCTGGTGCGAACGCAAAGCGAAGTAACCACCCGTCGCGGCGCCGGCACCCAACAGCACCAGCACCACGCAGATCACCACGCCCCAACTGCGGCCCAAGCGCGACGGCCGGTGTTCCGCGCCGGTCGAAACCGGCTCCGCCAGCGACGAGTCCGATACGGCTCCCTCGGCGTCGGTGTCTAGCGGCTGGTCGGTTCCGGCATCAGGTTGGGTCGATTCCTCGGCGCTGCCCTCCAGGGGTAGCTCATGATCGGCGGCGTCGGGGCTCAGCTGGCCGGTGCCAGCATATCCTTCCATCCGGCGTCTCCTGGTTTGTTCGAGTCGTCGAGGGAGAACAGCGTGCCATCGGGTCCCAATACCTCAGCGCTGTAGGGACTGTAGATCGCCGCGGGCCCGTGTGGAGTGTAGACGCACGGGTTGGGCTGCTGCCCATTGCACTGCACGTTACCCGATCCCGGTCGGGACAGTGGGTCGTTTCGGGGTGGCGGCGTTCCCGGCAGGAGGTCGGCGGGCAACGGGTTCATCCCGGTGTTGACTGACGGCGCTTGGATCACCCGGCCTGGGTCCACCGGCTGGTCGCAGCGTGCACCGGGCGCCGGGCAGTTGCGGATCTGGTTCGGGTCGCCATACCAGGGGTTGGTGCCGAGCGGAATGTAGGGCTTGTCGCTGCGGCAGTCCTTGGGTGTCGGCGCCCGCTTACCGGGGACATCGACGCAGGGGATGTTGCGCACCCCGCGCACACTGTTGTTCGGGGTGTCCTGCGGGATCTTGCAGTACACCTCGGGCAGATCCATCTCGCTGGTGTCGGCGTAGGCCCGCCACTGCGATGCCGGGATGTAGCCGGTCAGGCACGGCGGCGGATGGGAAATCAGGCCGGCCGGGATGTTCAGCCCGGCCCGATCCGGAAACGTCGAGGTTATCGTCTGCAGCAGCGAACCCAGTTCGGGCAGGAACACCAGCATCTGTTCGAAGTTCGGCCTGTTGTAGCGCCGGACCATGTCGGTGACGATCGCCGTGTTGGCCAGCGTCTGCGGCAGCGTCTCCCGAACGTCGCTGAACACCGCGTTGAGTTCGTCGGCGGTCGGCGCCCCCTGGCGCAGGATGTTCTTGATGTTCGGATCGGTTTCAGCGGCCTGGCCGGCCAGGCTGTTCAGGTTGCGCGCCCAGCGCTCGATCGCGTCGCCGGATTTGACCTGGCTGTCCAGGATGGGTCCGGCGTTCTGGATGATGTCTCGGAAGTTCTCCGCGTGCGTGACGGTGCCGCTGGCCAGCGCCTGGGTGGCGTCCACCAGCCGTTGTAGCGCCGGCCCCAGCCCGCCGACCGACTGCGCGGTTTCGGTGAGCAGTTGGGGGATCTTGTCGGCAGGTAGCGCCGCCAGCCCGCGGTTGGCGGCATCCAGTGCCGGACCGATCTCGCGAGGCACCGTGCCTTTGGTGATGGTCTGCCCGGGCGAAAGGTAGCGGCCGGGACTTTCCGGCGAGACCAGGTCGAGATATTGCTCACCGGCGGCCGACACCGAATGCACGTTGGCCGTCGCGTCGACCGGGATCCGGTACCGGTTGTCGATGTGCATGGTGGCCTGGGCGCCTTGCTCGGTCGGCTGCACGTCGGTGACCTTGCCGATGGTGATGCCGCGGTAGGTGACGTTCGCCGTTGAATAGAGCCCGCCGGACGCCGGCAGGTCGGCTTTGAGCTCGTACACGCCGATGCCGGCCAGGGTGGGCAGTCGCAGGTAGTACCAGCCCAGCGTGGTCAGGGCGATCACGGTGATGACGCCGAACAGGATCAGTTGCCGTTTAACCAGCCGGGTCAGCAATTGCGGTCCCCCCTTTCCACCAGCGGCCCGCCGGGCGCGTCGTTCGGGTTCGGCGTGTACCGGATGTCCGGGATCATCTGCTCGGGATCGTGGCCGAACGACTGTTCGAGCGCCCGCAGCACCCCGGATAGTCCGGTGCCGGTGAGGAACGCGTTATCGATGGCCGAGTAGGTCACGTCGAGCTGCAGCGACACGTTGAAGTAGTCACCGCGCAACGACTTCAGTGCGGCGTCCACCGGGACGATGCTGAACAGCAACTGCAGCGCGTCGGGCAGATAGGGTGCGGCCTTCTCGACTTCCTTGAGCGGGCACTGCAACCATTGCAACTCTTGATGCAGCTTCCCTCGCACCGGGCTCAGGTACTGGTCGGTGACGGCACCCAGCCGGCCCATCCCTTCGACCGCGTCGATGAACAGCTGCTGGGTGTCCGCGAAATGTTTGATCAGCGGCGGGAAGTCGGTCAGCGCCCGGTCCAGCACATCCGCCCGGTTTCCCACATAGGCCAGCAGCCGGTTGGTGGAGTCGATGGCATGGTTGATGTCGTCGCGCTGCTCGTTGAGTTGGGCGGTGAAGGTGTCCAATTTTCCGAGTAACGCGCGGATCTGCGGGGCGCGGCCGTTGAGCACGTTGTAGATCTCGTTCTGCAGCACCTCCAGGTTGGGTATGCCGCCGCCGCGCAAAATCATCGCGATGCTGGCCAGCGTCTGTTCGATGCTGGGGTACGCCGAGGAGTTTTGCAGGGGAATGGTGTCACCGTCGCGCAGCGGTTGCGACGACGGATGTTCCGGCGCTGCCAACTCCACGTGCTGCGAGCCCAGCAGGCTGGTCTGCCCGATTTTGGCGGTAGCGTTCTTCGGCAGCTTGACGCCCTTTTCCAGGCCGATGGTCAACACTGCCACCCAGTTCTTCAGGCTGATCGAGCGCACCGAGCCGACGAAAACATCGGCCACCATCACCTTGCTGTTGCCGTTGAGCGCCAAGGTGTCCGGCATCTGCACGTAGATGGTGTACGAGTCAGCGCCGGTGCCCGGCACACCGGGAAGTGAAACGTTGGCGATCCCGCGCCAGCCGCATGAACTCAGCATCAGCACACCGGTCAACAGGGCAATGCTCTGAAAGATCCGGTGGCGCAGGCGTGCGCTCATCGCGCGCCTCGGTGCCTGCCGGTTCGGCTTGCTCATCGCGCCTACGGCGCTCATCGCGCGCCTCGGTGCCTGCCGGTTCGGCTTGCTCATCGCGCCTACGGCGCTCATCGCGCGCCTCACTGCCCAGCCCCCGGGGCGGGTGTCGGCGGGACCGGTCCCGGGACCACGTCGGGAGCCGGCGGCGGCGGAGCTATCGGCCTCGGGTAGTCCGGCGTGCCGTGTCCCGGCTGGCCGAGATATGCCAGCGGACCCGGATCCTCGTTGTAGGCGTTCGGGTAGCCCGGCGGTGTCTGGTACTGCGAGTCAACCGGCTCGGGGTCTGGACCGCCCATCAGGGCGGCCAGCGAGTCCGGGGTCAGCAGGCCCGCGGTAATCGGGTTCACCTCGACTCCTTGCATGCCCTTCGCGACGATCCAGCCGTGCTGGGTATTCCGATGCGATAGCGGGGTGTCCGGCACCCAGATCCCGGGAACCGTGGTGTCTTTGTAGCCGGGCGGCGGCCGCAGCCGCTCCTCGCTGTAGGCGACCATCTTCGGTGTCACCGCAGCGGTATGGGCGATGTTTATGCTGAACGGAAAGTAGTTGAACTTGATCGCGTCGAGGATCGGCGCCAGGTACTCCGCGCACATTTCCGCCGACTCCTGGTAACCGCGTCGGCTGCCGGCCTGGATATTGCCGCAGATGAACAGCAGCGGGTTGTTGAAGTTCATTCCCAGCAGGTTGATCGTCATGCCGAGCAGGGCGCCATTTGCCGGGTGGTAGAACGCATTTGCGTTGGAGAATGCGGTCGGCGCCACGTGCAGAAAGGTTTCCAGCCCGTCCAGCGGTTCGGGCTGCACCAGCCGGGTGGTCACGTCGGCGAGGTTGTTGATGTCGTAGGTCAGTACTTCGCGGTTCTGGGCCAGGAAGGTGCGCAGGGTGGGGATCAGCTCGTCGAACTGGCGGGCTGCGTTGGCCAGGTCGCGGTCCGAGTGGGTCAGCCGGTCGGTGACCTCCGCCAGGTTCTGGTTCAACGCGACGAACTGCTGGTCGTCTTGGTGCAGCGCGTTGACGAACAGCGCCAAGCTGCGCGCCACCCCGAAGAAGTCGCCGCGTCCCTCGTTGAGCGCGGTCAGCGCCCGGGACAGGTTGTCGAAGGTGGTGTTGATCTGCTTGCCTTTGCCGGCCAGGCCGTCGGCGAACGCTTCGATGACATCGCCGAACGGCCCTTTGGGCTGTTGCGGCGTCGGGCCGAGTTCATCGATGATCTTTGCGACGCTGTCGCGCAGTTCGTCCCACTCGGTGGGCACCTGGGTGCGCTCGATCGGGATGACCGCCTTGTCGGCCAGCACCGCACCGCCTTTGTACGGCGGCTCCAGCTGAATGTTGCGGGCAGCCACCAGGGTGGGGTTGAGGATCACCGCGGAAGCGTCGGCCGGGACCTTGTATTTGTTGCTGTAGTGCAAGGTGACCTTGGTTTTGTCGCCGAGCGGTTCGACTTTGTCGATCGCGCCCACCTTGATGCCCATGATCCGGACTTCGTCGCCCGGGTAGAGCGCGTTGGCCTGCGGGAAGTAGGCGACCACGGTGTTGTTGACGAAGCTGCGGTAGACCTCGCGGCCGACGAACACCGCGACCAGCCCCAACACCAGCACCAGCGAGCCGATGATCACCGAAGCGCGCGACAGCCGAGGCAGCCGCACGTTGTGGATGTCGAAGATCGTGCTCACGTCCGGCTACCTCCCCTCCGTCGCGCCGCCACCGCCGCCGGGCTGGCTGTTGCCGCCCTGACCGGGGGGAATCTGTGGCACCGGTGGCCCGTAGGCACCGCCCGGCGCCGGCGGCGCCGGCGGATAGGGCGCCGGCACCGGCGGCGGGGGGGCGTGCCCGGGGTTCGCCGGCAGCGGACCCGGCATCGGACCCACCGGTTCGGTGCGGGCTCCGCGCGGCGCCTCCGGCGGTATCGGCACCGGGGTGCCGGGCAGGGTCGGTGGCACTTGGCCGGGCGGCGCGGCGATGTTTATCCCGGGTATGCCCGCCAGGCCGTTCGGGTTCGGCGGCGAGGTCAGCACGTCGAACGGCGGCGCGTAGTTGCCGCCCCACGGGCTCAATGTGCCGGCCGTGCACGGCAGCGGGTTGGACGGGGTCGGGAAGTCGCCGGCCGCCGGGGCGTAGGAACAAGGCCCGCCGGGCGGGACCGCCGGCCCGGGATGTTCCGGAGTGCCCTCCAGCAGTTGCGGCGCCGGCGGCGGTGCAGCGTTGGGGAACCGGATACCGTTCGGGTCCGGGTAGCGGAAGGTGGGCAATCCGGCGTTGCGCCAGAACTCTTCCGGTTCGATGCCGCGCTTCTTGAATGCCGCGTCCAGCCACGGCTGCATGATCTGGTAGTTCGGGAACAGGTTGTTCGCAGTGGACACCTTGAAGTACGGCCCGGACGCGATCGTCTCGTTGAGGATCGTGATGAACCTGCCCTCTTGCTGCAGGGTGTCGGCCAGGTCTTCTTTGCGCTTCACCAGCAGGTCGCTGACCGTGCGCAGCTGCTCCAGCACGTGGTTCAGATTCGGGTTGTCGTCGATCAAGCCTTTCACCTGGGTCGACACCGAGGCGACGTTGCTCAGCAGCGCGTCGATGGCCTGGCCGCGCTGATTGAACGCGGCCAGCAGGGTTTTGGCGTTCACCAGCAACCGATCGACTTGTTCGCTGCGGTCGCCGAGCACGTCGGCCACCTTGTTGGCTTGGGCGAGCAGGTGCTTGATCTGGTCGTCGCGTTTGCCGATGGTGTCGGAGAACCGGGCCACTCCGTCCAATGCCGCGCTCAAGTGCGGGTAGGTCTGGTCAATGGTCTGCGTCAGCACCTTCAGCGACTCTCTGACGGTGTCGACACCCCAACTGGAGGCGGCCCTGGTGGTGTCGAAGATGGCGTCGTACAACTGATACGGGGTGGTGCTGCTACCCAGTGGCAAGGTGGCGCCGGGTCGAAGACGTTGGGTACCACGGGTTTCGACGTCAAGCACCTTTCGGCCCAGCACGGTGTCGGTCTTGATGGCCAGCCGACTTTCGTCGCCGATGCTGTTGGTCCCGGTGTTGAACTTGATCAGCACATGGTCGCCCTCGATGCTGAGCGCTTCCACGTGGCCCACACTCTTGCCGGCGATGCGGACCGTGTCACCCTTGCTCAATTGGCCGCTGTCGGTGAACTGCCCGTAGTAGGACGGTGCCGCGTTGAGCATCGGCACGCTGGTGATGCTCTGCCCCACCAGGGTGACCAGGATGACCACCACCAGCCCCATCAGACCGATCCGAAATCGGTTGGGCGGCTCCAGCGTTCGCATCGGACTCATTGCGGTGTGCACCTTCCGGTGGGCTGCTGGAACAGCCGGACCTTGCGGATCGGGCCACCGGGTTGCAGACCGTTGAGCCGGAACGTGACATCGCAGACGTAGAAGTTGAAGAAGTCACCGTAGACGCCGGCCCGGCCGAACCTCCGGACGGCGTGCGGAATCTTCTCCAGGGTGTCGTCCACTTTGTCGATCTGGTTGATCAGCGACTGCACCGTCGGTTCCACGTAGGTACCGATGTCTTTTTTCAGCAGCGGGCGGTTCTCGGCCAGCAGGTCGGCCAGGGTGCCGGTGCCGTTGCTGATGTGCGCCACTGCGGCGGCCTGCGGGTCGGCCTGCTCTTTCAGTCCGCTGACCAGCTTCTCGAAGTTAGCCACAGTCTGGTCGAACTCCGCCCGGTGCCGAACCGTGGTGTCCAGCACGGTATTCAAATTTTTGATCACCTCGCCGATCGCCTGGTCGCGCTCGGCGATCGTCGACGTGAGTTGCGCGGTCTGCTCCAGGATGTTGTTGATGGTGCCGCCCTGACCCTGGAACACCGTGACGATGGCCGACGTGATGGCGTTGATCTTTTCCGGGCTCAGCGCTCGCAGCACCGGCTTGAACCCGCCGACCAGCGCATCCAGGTCCAGTGCCGGCTGGGTCTGGGCCAGCGGGATGAACCCCCCGGGCGCCAGCACTTGGTCAGCGCCCTCGCCCTCGCCGCGCTTGAGTTCCAGATAGCGGTCACCGATCAAGTTGAGATAGCGGATCTGCGCGGTGGTGGACCGATACAGCGGCAATGAGCGGTCCACCGTGAAGTCCACCTGGGCCCGCCGCCCGCCGTCGACCAGCCGGATCTTTTTGACCTTGCCCACTTCGACACCGGACGCCCGAACGAACTGGCCGGCCCGCATACCGCTGGCACTGCTGAACTCTGCGGAATATTCGTTGGTCCGGTCGAATCGCACCTGACCGAACACCACCACGATGAGGACGGTGAACAGCAGCAGCACCGACGAAACGATGCCGAGCCTGACCAGGGTGCCGGTGATCTTCATGGGTTGATCGTGTTCTCCCCCCACTGGCGGCCCCACACGTATTCGTAGCTGATCGGCGAGCCGATATCCAGGTGGTTGTAGGGTGCAAGGGTGAGGCCGGTGTCGGTCACCAGGTGCGGTGCGGGCCACAGGTCACGGGTGATGGTCTGCCAGCAACCCGGCGCGCCGCCCGGGCCGCCGCGGGCGTTGTGCCGCGGCAGGTTGTCCGGGTAGACGTACGGGTTCTGCACACCGCCGATGAAACCGGCGATCGCGGCCAGTTGGAAGGTGAAGACCGACGCCGCCAGGGTGGTCGCCAGCGCGAGCGGGTTGAACGTCAACCCCAGGCCGCCGAGGGCCTGGGTGTTGGTGTCCAGCGCGTAGCCGTCGCCCAAACCGCTGACGTTGGCCATCGCGTCTTTGCCGATGGCGACATTCCGTACCGCGCAGAACACTTCGGGGCTGTAGATGTCCAACAACTCGCTGGGTTCGTAGAGGTCGTTGATCGAGCGTTCCAGGTACGGGCCGCCCTTGCCGAGGACCTCGGCGCCGTTGTTGCCCAGCCCGGCCGCGGCCAGCAGCGCGGCGTCCAAGTCTTTCTGCTGCGCGTTCAGCGTCCGGGCAGTGGTGACCGCGTGGTTGATCGATTCCACCAGGTCCGGCGCGGCGTCGGCATAGATATCACCGAGGGCCCCCAACTGTCGGATGTCGTGGTGGGCCTGCGGCATCAGCGGAATCACCTCGTCGAGAATGGCGTTGGCGTCGATCATCGACTGGCCGAACCGGTCACCCAGCCCGGTCAGCGCGTCCGCCGCCGCGCTCAACGTCAGATTCAGCTTGACCGGGTCCACCTTCTCCGCGATCGAGGTGACGGTCTGGAACAGGGTGTTGAACTCCGTCGTCACGTGCCGGGCGTCGATCACATGTTGCGGCGTGATTCGTTGCGGCACGGGGTTTTTCGGAGCCGTGAAGGACACGTACTTTTGACCGAAGATGGTGGTCGCCACGATTTCGGCGTGCACATTGGCCGGGATCAACTTCAGGTAGCGCGGGTCGACGTCCAGGGTGAACTTGGCGGCCGGTTCGCCGTCCTGGGTGACCTCGTGAATGGCGTCCACCCGTCCGATCTGCACCCCGTTCAGGGTGACTTTGGAGCCCGGAGCCATCACCAGACCGGCCCGCGACGACAGCATGGTCAACTGCGTCGTCGGGGTGAAATGCCCGCGGTACTGCAGGTATACCAGCCACAGCACCAGCGCGAAGACCAGCGCCAGCACCAGCCCGGCCACCCGATACGGTTGGGTGTGCGGTTTGTTGAGTTTCCCTTGTGGGCTGGTCATGGCTACTGCACCCGTTACACCGTGAAGTTGAAGTTCGGATCGACGCCGTAGAGCGCCATCTGGAACAGCAGGACGATGACCGGAACCGAGACCAGGGACACCCGCATCGACCGGCCGACGGCCTCACCGACACCGGCCGGACCGCCGCCGGCCGTGTAGCCGTAATAGCAATGCGTGATCATCACCGCGATGGCCATCAAGACGGCGGCCAGCATCGACCACAGCACATCGTCGGGTCTTAAGAAGGTGCGGAAGTAGTGCTCGTAGGTGCCGGCCGCCTGCCCATACAGCATCGTGGTGGTGACCTGTGGAGACAGGAACGACATCACCAGGCCGAGCGAGTACAGCGGGATGATCACCACCAGCCCGGCCAGCACCCGGGTGGACACCAGAAACGACATCGAGTTGATCGCCATCACTTCCAGCGCGTCGATCTCCTCGCTGATCCGCATGGCGCCCAGTTCGGCGGTGGCGCCGGCGCCGACGGTGGCCGCCAGCACGATGCCGGCCACGGCCGGACAGACCAGTCGCACGTTGATCAGGGCGGCGACGAACCCGAGCAGTGCTTGAATACCGATCTGGCCCAGCGAGGCCAGACCCTGGATGGCGACCAGCGTGCCGGTGGACAGCGTCACGAAGGTCATGATCACCGCGGTGCCGCCGACCACCGCCATGGCGCCGGTGCCCATGCCGATCTCGGCGATCAGCCGCAGAATCTCGCGGCGGTACCGGGTGACCGCCCAGACCATGTCGCGGACCGCGATGAACGCGAACCAGCCGATCCGTCCGGTCAAATCGACCGGCTTCACCGCGGCGTCGCTGTAGCGGCGCAGCGCGGTGGCGGACCGCGGGAAGCGGGCGCGCAGCAGTTCGGGGGTCGTCGTCATAGCCGGGCCGCCGTCCCGAACCGAACCCCGATGGTGCTCAGCACCACGTTGACCGCGAACAGCGCGACCACGCACAACACCACGGTCTCGTTGACGGCGGTGCCCACGCCTTTGGGGCCGCCACTGACGGTCAGGCCGCGGTAGCAGCCGACCAGGCCGGCGATCAGCCCGAACACCGTGGCTTTGATGGTCGCGATGACCACTTCGGGCAGTCCGGTCACCAGGGTGAGCGTGGCTAAATAGGCACCGGCCGGCACGTCCTGCAGGAAAACGCCGAAGAAGAAGCCACCCACCAGGCCGACCATCGACACCAGAGCGTTGAGCAGCAGCGCCACCAACGAGCAGGCGA
Organism: uncultured Mycobacterium sp.; assembly: GCA_964590745.1. GTDB lineage: Bacteria > Actinomycetota > Actinomycetes > Mycobacteriales > Mycobacteriaceae > Mycobacterium. Next base: position 19,581 of record CAZPZQ010000008.1, read on the forward strand.
TCACCCGGGGCAGCACCAACCGGTGGATGGGGTCGATGCCGAGCACCTCCATCGCGTCGATTTCCTCGCGGATGGTGCGGGCACCCAGATCGGCGCAGATGGCGGTGGCCGCCGCACCGGCGATCACCAGCACCGTGTTGATCGGCCCGATCTGGGTGATCACCGCGATCGCTGCGCCCGCCCCGGAGATATCGGATGCGCCGACCTGGATCAGCAAGATGTTGAACGTGAAGATGAACAGCGCCGTGACCGGGACCGCCACCGCCATGGTCGGGAACAGCGAAACCCGCATGATGAACCACGCTTGCCCGATGAATTCCCGCCACTGGAAGGGTGGTTGTGCCAGTGCTTTTCCGGTCAGCACACACATCCGGAAGAATCCGCCGAGCAGCATCAGCGGGGGCCGCACCTGGTCGCGCAGGTAGTCGGTGAGCGGCGGCTGTTGCGTCGCGGTCACCGCTGCCCCCTCACCAGCAACCGGTGACTACCGCAGCGTAGCGACGGTATATGTCGCACCTTCACTCCTCACCGATCGAAGTGTGTATGGCCGTCGGCTCCGTCGCCCACCTGCGGTACCCAAGCCCATCGGACTGTACCTGATGGCGCGCTTGCCGCGCACCACATTCGTGCTATCGAGTTCTCAGGCCCGCTGACGTTATGTCATCCTCGGGTGCCGGTCGCGGGATCTCTTGCCGCAGACTCGGCTTCGGCAGATTGCGGTTGGCCGTAGCGGGCCCGCAATTCGGTTTTGAGTACCTTTCCGGCCGGGTTACGCGGCAGGGCGTCGACGATCTCGAGGGCCTTCGGCTGCTTGTAGCCGGCCAGTTGGCCGGCCAGAAACTCGCGTAGATCGGCTAACCGCAGATCCGCTTGGGTTACCGCGGCGACCGCGATCGGCACTTCACCCCATCGGCGGTCGGCGCGGCCGATGACGGCGACCTCGACGATGCCGGGATGTGCGGCTAGCGCGTTCTCCACCTCGGCACAGTAGATGTTCTCTCCGCCGGAGATGATCATGTCCTTTTTGCGGTCGACCACCCAGATGTAGCCCTCGGCGTCCATCCGCACCAGGTCGCCGGAGTGAAACCACCCGCCGGCGAAGGCTTCCGCGGTGGCTTGCGGATTGTTCCAGTAGCCGCTCATCAACGTCGGTGCGCGGTAGACGATTTCACCGACCTCGCCGACCGCCACGTCGTTCATGTTGTCGTCGACCACCCGCGCTGCGACGGTCGGGATCACTCTGCCGACCGAACCACGCTTTCTGATCGCGTCGTCGCCGAGCAGCATGCAGGTCACCGGCGACATCTCGGTCTGGCCGAACGCAGCCAGGATCTGGGTGCCCGGAAACGTCTCCGACATCTGCCGTAGCAGGGTCTCCGACGCCGGTGCGGCACCCCAGGACATCACCCGCAGCCGGACATCGCGCGGGTTGGCTTGTTGTTCAGCGCAGACCGCCTGCCATTGCGCGGGCACCAAGAAGATGCCGGTGACCTTCTCGGCGGCCAGCACGTCGAGCAGTTGGCCGGGGTTGAACGCGCCGAGCGGATGGATGACGGTCGGGGTGCCCAGCAGCATCCCGGGAAACATGTTGCCGATGCCGGCGATGTGGAAGAACGGGACACCGATGAAACCCACGTCGTCCACGCCGGTACCGGCGGTGTAGAGCGCCGTCATGGTCTGGCCGGTCAAGTTGGTGTGGGTGAGCACCGCACCCTTCGGGTGGCCGGTGGTGCCCGAGGTATACATGATCAGCGCCGGCGAGTCGTTGGGGATGTCCACCGATTGGTGGGCTGCGCCCGGTTCGTGGATCAGTTGTTCATATGCCAGCAGCCCGTCGTCGGCGCTATCCCCGGCCACCACGATGGTGTCCAGTGCTGCGGTGATGTCTCGGACGGCGGTGGCCACCTGGGCCAGCACCGGTTCGGTGATCATCACCGCCGCTTGGCAATCGGTGACCAGATAGCCGATTTCCGGTGCGGTCAGACGAAAGTTCACCGGCACCGCGATCGCGCCGAGCATGTTGGTGGCCAGTACCGATTCGACGAACTCGGTGCGGTTGAGCATGAGCACCAGCACCCGGTCGCCGAACCGGACCGATCGGCGGCTCAGCGCGTCGGCCAGTGCGGTGACCCGCCGCTGCAGTTGCGCCCAGGTGGTGGTCTTGCCGAGAAACCGCAGCGCCGTCGCATCCGGCTGCATCAGCGCGTGCCGATCCAGTTGGTTGATCCAGTTTTGTCGGCGAGCGCGGTAGGGCTGCTCCAACGCCAGGGTGGCCACCGGTTGCTCGGTTCCTGGTGCGGTCAACTGGCAACTCCTTTTTCGATCCGACCGGAGCTAACCCGCGGCCAGTTGCTCCGCGCGCCGTTTGAGGTTGTCGGCCAGATAGTCCAGCGCATTGTTGACGACCTTCTTCACCATCGGCTTGGGCACCGCGTGCTCGGTTTCGACATCCATGTCGACCGTCAGCAAGGTGGTCGGTCCGATCTCGACCACCGAAAACAGCTGCTCCTGTTTGGTGAAGAGATCACCCTGCTGCATCACGGTCTGGATCTGGGTGGCGCTGGGATAGTAGACCGCCTGAATGTAGCTGCCTTCGATGCCTTGCACCGCGGTGTCCAGCCGCACTTGGCTGGGCCGGCCGTCGTCGTAGCGCGCCAGCACCCACAGCCCTTTGATCTCGTCGTTCCACTGTGGGTACGCCTCGAAATCGCCGACGATGGCCATGATGGTGGCCGCATCGGCGGCGACTTCGACGGTCTTGCTCACGATCGGCATGGGCTGAGCATATCGACGGGCCGACGTCCATCCGGCGAATGCCGAACCGGGATCAGCTCGACGTGACCAGGGCCGGTTCGGGTTGCGGAGAATCCGGCTCGCGCGGTTTGCGGCCGCTGATCAGAAGAAACACCAGGCCGTAACCGATCACCAGCAGCCCCACCACGATGAGCAGCGGCGCGAACACCGTCAACTGCGGCCAGGTGGTGTCGACGCGGACGAAGTTCTGCTGCTGCCGCTGCAGCACCGGGATGACATCGTCGCGGAAGTAGTCCCTGACTTCCGGCACGCTGCGCACCGGGGTGCCGTCGAACCGGGTGAGGTTCTCGGTACCCGGCACCTCCGCCCAGCCGTTGGTGAGATCGGCCAGGTTGGTCAGGATCTGGTGGACTTTCGGGAAGTCCTCTTTGAGCATCTGCTCCCCCTGGCCGGGCGGCAGGTTCAGATTGGTGGCCAAAAAGTCGTAGAAGTCGGAGTTCTCCGCGGTGATCCCGGAGAACGGAGCGGCGGTCAGCAGCCAGGTGGCGTGCGGGAATTTCTCGATGAGCTGGGCCTTCACGTCGAGCGGGCGTTGCTGGGTGTGGTCGCTGAGCCGGACCAGCAACTTGACCACTTCGCCTCGCCCACCACCCTCGGTGAGAATCGCCGGGCCCAGGCTGTTGACCTCGGTGGAGATGAAATCAACCCCCGCTTGTGCGCCGTTGACCCGGTCCGCGGTGAAGGCGGCGCGGGTGTGGTCGAGCAGTTCCTGCCCACCGATGAGCCGCGCCGGCAAATTCAACAAGAACACCAACCCCACCACGGCGGCGCCGGTCAGCGACACCAGCGCCCAGGCGATCCGCTGCGGCGTTCCGGAGAGCCCCAGTACCGTCATACCGGCCATCAGCGCCCCGAACAGGATCATCACGATCCCGGTGGCAAGCAGCAGCGGAGCCAGAAAGCCCACTCCCCCGTGGCCGGCCAACGCGCGGAAATTAGCCTGCTGGTGATCGAAGGCGGGGATCAAGTCGGTGCGGAAGTAGTCCCGGACTTGCGGTGCGGTGCGGACCGGGTCGCCGTTGAACCGGGTCATTTTCTGCATGCCCGGTACGTCATTCCAACCGGCGGTCATCTGCGGCAGATAATTGTTCACCTGATTGAGCTTGGGGAAGTCGTCCGCCAGCGTTCGGTACCACTGATCCAGCGTCAGATCCAGGGTGCTGGCCAGATACTGCATCAGGTCCGGCAGTTCGGCCGAGACTTCGGTGAGCGGCGCCGCGGTGAGCAAGCCGTACGTATAGGGAAAGGACCGCCACACCCAGTCTCGGGTACTGGCGTCGGACCGGCCGGTGCGCTCGGCGAGCAACGCCATCAGATCCGACCATTCAACGTCCGAATCGCCGGTGTACATGGCCGGGTCCAGGGTGTTGGTGGCGGTGGACACCATATTCACCGCGGCCACATCACCGGCTACCCGGTCGGCGGTGAGCGCCGGGCGAACATCATCGATCAGGTTCTGCCCGGCGGTGAGCCGGGGAAACAGTTGCAACACCAGCACGGTGGCAACCAGGAGCAAGCCGATGATGCTTACCCCGACCCATCCGACCGTCACCGCTCTGCGGGCCATCCGCGCCTCCACATCGAACCGCTTCGCCCCGCCTCGCTGTGCAGATGATGACGTCCGGTCTGCCGCTGTCCCGATCTCAGCTCCACAGCGGCCGGGCAAAGGTAACTGTGCACGATCTCGGCAAAAGCGGGGAAATCGTATCGGACCGGCGCGCCACAAAGCAACGCACGCATGGATTGCACGCCGACGGAAGTTCATCCACAGCGGCGCCCGACCGGCGAAAGAGCCTTCCCCGCGTGGTCAGCCGCGAATTGCCGACGCGAAGATCCCGGGCAGGCGCCACCAGCGCGGGTCGGCGGCGAACCCGGTGAGCAGTCGGCCGGTGGTGGCTGCGGTCTTGTTGCTGACGAACCACGGCGGTTTGGGCGAGATGCTCCATTCGCCGTGCAGCAGCGACCGCGGCGCGGGCCGGAACGGGCCGCGCACCACGGTGCGTTCCGGGCGATCGATCAGCCAGGCGTTGTGCACCACGCCGATGCCGCTTTGCACATCGTCGAGGGTGGCCCCGGGAAACCCGCCCCAACTCGCGGTCGGCGTCAGGAATCCCAACCCGGTCCAGGTGTTGACGGCGATCGTGCCGTAGCGCAGTTGTTCGATCAGGGCGTCGAAGTCGGCACCGAGTTCGGCGATGGTGTCCGGGTGCGCGATGACGTTAGCACCCAGTGTGCCGGCAAAGTCGTCGTTGGCCACCCTCGCCGCCGCGCGGGTGAAGTCCGAGCCGGTTCCGGGAATCTCCAGCACGCCGAGGACCGGCGCGAAGTACTCGTCGACCAGTAGCGGCTCGTCGGCGACTGGATCGATGCCGGTGACCAGCAAACGCCCGCTCTCCGGTCCGAGACGTTCGGCACCCGGGTAGGACGACCCGGCCCGCGCCACCCGCTCGTCGCTACCGGGGTAGTAGGCACATCGGCTCGGAGCGTCCGCGACGGCCCGGCGCAGCGCTGCCAGGAACTCGTCCTTCTGCGGCCAATCCGAGGAGATGAGAATCCCTTGTGCGGCAATGCAGTTGTAGCCGTTGTTGTGCAATCGCTGGGTGGCCAGGTGTTCGGCCTGAAACTGTAGATCGGCGCGATCCCAGGCGCCGGGCAGCACGATCACCGGTGCCACCCCGCCGAGCTCGCTGGTGATCGGCTTGGTCAGCTTCGGTGTGCCGGCCTGCTTCCGTTCGGCGGCTTCACTACCTCTGCCCCACACGATGGCGTCGTGGGTGGCGATGCCTCCGGTCATATGGACATGGCTGACCAGGTCGTGATTGACCAGATACTCGCCGACGTCCGGACCGCCGGTCAGCACCCGCACCGCACCGTGCTCGATCAGTGGTGCGAGGATTTTGTTGAACACCGGCAGCAGCCGATCGTGGATGGGGCTGAGTTTGAGTGCCACCACCCGGTTGTGCGCCATCAACTCATACAGCACGTCCAACGGCGCGATGGAGGTGATGTTGCCCGCGCCCAGCACCACGCCGATGCCGTTGGTCTTGGTCGGATTCCGCTGACCGAGGCCGGCACTGGCCTTGGCGGCTTCGGCGCTGACGCCCGGCTGCAACCAGACCTCGGCACTGAACCCGTTGAGCAGCAACGTATCGAAGACGTCGGTCGGCAGCACCTGGACGGTAACCCGCGCACCGGCGGTGCCGAAGTGGGCGTTTTCCAGTGGGCTCTGACCCCGCTCGAGCGCATCGAGGGTGCCGGAGAGCGTCCGCAGGCTGGCGGCCAGCGCGTACGGTCCGGAGATCCACTCCTCGCCGACCAGTTGCGACGCTGGCTCAAGGCCCTTGATCTGGACCGCCGCGTCCACCCAGTCCGCGCTGTGCTGCAGGGTCAGTTCGCGAACCCGGTCCAGAAGTTCTCGCCGGTCCCGCAGCGACAGTGCCGCCCACTTATCTTCCCCGGCAGCAAGATCTGATAGCGCAGCGTCGACGGTGGCGAGCCCCGGCGCGGAGTTTTCGATCGGCACGGCGGATCACGCTCCTTATTCACTAGGCATATATGCCCATGCTACGCAGTTTTTGGCGGGCGGTATCGGTCTGCGGACGGGGTCGCCAGCTATCGAAACGACGCACCCGCGGCCCGGCTCGCCGATGCCGGTGAATTCGACCGGGACATCCCGACGCTGCGGCGGTATGGTCAACAGTGTCGACAGTCAGTCGCTCCGCCGCTCCCCAGGTAGGAGGATGCAGATGAACCTGTTGGAGAGTCTCGGGCTGGATTACCCGGTAGTGCAAGCTGGTATGGGTGGCGGCGTCGCCGGCGGTGAACTCGCCGGAGCGGTTTCCGCGGCCGGTGCTCTCGGCACCGTCGGGATCCGCGATCCGCGCGGTTTCGCGGAGGATCTGCGCCAGGCCAAGGCGATAGCCGGCCAGCGGCCGGTCGCCGCGAATCTGTTGACGCCGTTCATGCGCAAGGCCCACGTTGACGCCTGCATCACCAACGGTGTCGCGCTGGTTGTGGTGCTCGGCGGCTTCCCGCGGCGCTGGGTCGCCAAGCTGCACGCGGCGAACATCCCGGTGCTCTGCACGGTGGGTAGTGCGGAGGAGGCGCGCCGCGCGCTGTCGATCGGCGCCGATGGGCTGGTGGTGCAGGGCGTCGAGGCCGGCGGGCATCTGATGGCCGACCGACCCCAAGCCGTGACATTGCCCGAGGTGCTCGACGCGGTGCCGGACGGCACACCGGTGCTGGCAGCCGGCGGGGTAGCCGAGGCCGAAGATGTGCGCAAGCTGCTGGACGCCGGCGCGATGGGCGCGGTGGCCGGGACGCGTTTCCTGCTCACCGAGGAATCCCGCGCGCACCCCGAGTACAAAAAGCGGGTGCTGGCCGCCGACCGGACTATCCGCACGCTTATGTTCGGGCTCGGCTGGCCTCGAGCACATCGGGTGGTGCCCAATGCGATAACCGAGCGTTGGTGCGTCCGTAACGAACTGGGTCCGCGGTGGGTGCGAGCCTGCGGCCGGGTCAGTTCACCGCTGGGGCGAGCGCTGCCGCTGGGCGCGCTCGGCACGATTATCTCGTTGCAGTACAACGCGCTGCCGCTGTTCACCCCGGCGTTGCCGCTGGTCGGCATGAACGCCGGCCTGGTCGACCGTTCGGCGCTGTACGCCGGCGAGACGATTCACCGCGTGCACGGCGTCGTCCCGGCCGCCGAAGCGGTGGCACAGCTCGCGCCGTAACCGGCCCTGCGGATCCGGCGAACGGTTCTCGGTATCGCCGGGCAGCGAGTTCGCGAGTAGGCTGGCGCTATGACGAAGATGGCGGCAATACAGCAAGAACCGGTCGTTGCGGACGTTAGTGCCAACCTGGCCATGTGTGAGCGGCTCGCCGACGCGGCCGCCGGTGCAGGCGCTGAAATCATCGTGCTGCCAGAATTTTTCACTACCGGAATGGGATTTCTACCCGAACTGGTGGACTGCGCTGTGCCGCCTGATGGGGCCGCCACCGATTTGCTGAACACGCTGGCGCGCCGGCACCATGCGATTGTCGGCGGGTCGTTTCTCTGCCGCGACGCCGACGGCGACACCCGCAACCGGTTCCTGCTGGCCACTCCGCAGGGCATCGTCGGCAGCCACGACAAAGACCTGCCGACCATGTGGGAGAACTGCTTTTACGTCGGCGGCAGCGACGACGGCGTGCTGCCGGACGTCGAGCCGGGCGGCTTCACGCCGGGTGCCGCAGTCTGCTGGGAGTTCATGCGCACCCAGACCGCACATCGGATGCGCGGAAAAGTCGACGTCGTGCTCGGTGGATCGTGCTGGTGGAGCATTCCGCCGTGGCCGCCGCGCGTACTCACCGTCCGCTGGGAGCAGGACAATGCGGCCACCGCGGCCAAAGTCGCACCGGCCTTCGCCCGGTTGGTCGGCGCGCCGGTGGCGCACGCGGCGCACTGCGGCAACGTCGACTGCCGGCTGCCGATGACGCCCATCCCTTACCACGGGCACTACCAGGGCGGCGCGGTGATCGCCGCCGCTGACGGCAAGGTGCTCGCCCGCCGCGATGCTGCCGAAGGACCCGGTTTCGCGTTGGCCGATGTCGCGATCGGTCGGGTGCCGCCGCTGGACCAGCCGCGTGAGGGCTTCTGGCTGCATGACCGGGGCCCGATCCCGGCGGCGCTGTGGACATACCAGAACTGGCACGGCAAGCGGTGGTATCGGCGGCACGGCGCCGGACAGAGCCGGTCGGCGCAGCGTCACCTGCATCTCACCGGTGACGCCGCATCCTGATCACACGTCGGTGGACAGCAGTTCGCCGAGGTGCCGGTCGATCTGCGGCAGGTAAGCCGGGTTGGTGCCGAACAGCGCCAAATGCCCGCCGATGTCTTCGATGACGCGTAGCTCGCTGTTCTTGATCATTTCCTGTTCGGGCCGGCAATCGCGGACCGGGAACAGTTGGTCCTCGTCGATGGGCAGGACAAAAGTGGTGGCGGTGATCCGCCCGAGGGCGGCGGCCAAGTCGCCCCCGGTGTGGCGAGCCACGTCGGCGCGCTGCCACGCCCAGGATTGGGTGAGCAGCGCATTGGGATCCATCGCGGTGAAATACGGTTCCAGGAAACCGGTCAAAAACGCCTCGCGGCAATCGAATTCCAGAGCCCGCCACACCTCGTGTTTCCAGAACTCGGTGGAAAAGCCGACCACTGCCCAGTTGTGTGCCTGCCGGATCAGACCGTCGGCAACGTCGGTGTTGGAGCGGTAATCGCCACCGGCCCAGCCGGGGTCGGACTGGATGGCCTCCCGCATGATCTGGGCCAGCAGGAAGTTGCCCGGGGTGGTTTGGGCGGTGCCGGCGATGGCGGCCGCGCGGCGCACCTGGTCCGGGAACCGCACCGCCCACTCGTAGGTTTGCTGAGCTCCCATCGACCCGCCCACCACCAAGGCCAGCCGCTCGATGCCGAAGTGGTCGCGCAGCAGGCGTTGTTGGGCCACCACGTTGTCGCCGATGCGTACCGGCGGGAACTTCGACATCGCGATGCCGGCGTTGGCCCCGGCAGCGTTGTGCGGCGAGGTGGACAGTCCCGAGCCGATCTGGTTCACGCAGACGATGAAGTAGCGCTCGGGGTTGAGCGCATGCTCGGCGCCGATATAGGCGTCGCGCCAGATCTGGTGGGTGCCGGAATACCAGGTGGTGATCAAGATGGCGTTGTCCTTGGCGGCGTTCAGCTCACCGACGGTGGCCACCGCCAACTGGCAGTCCGGGATGGCGCCGCCTTCTTCCAGATCCAGCCGGCCAATGCTGATCAGCTCGTAGTCGCCGTGGAACTCCGGGCTGTAGAACGGGTTGTCGATCATGCGGTCTCCTCAGCGCGGACAGGCCTAGCGACTGTCATCTTCCTCCTCTTGCCGGGAACCATGACAGATCAGCGGCGGGGAATCTTGAATATCCGGGCGCGGCTCTGGAACAGATGTGCGCCCCGCGGCAACGACCGCTGGAGCCATCTTGGCCGGCTCGACTGTGAACCACGACACCTCGCGGTAGGGTGATTGCTGGGCGCTGGACAGGTGGCCAGGGTGATGCGAGCAGGGCGGCGATGACGGTCGATCCAATCGTGCCGGATCAGGTTCCGATCTGGGTACCGGGCCGACCCACCGTGCGCAGCCCGCTGCAATGGCAAGGCGTATCGGTGCGCGGCTACCGCTACCGTGCCTCGGACGTGGAAATCCCGCCGATCCGCGACTTCGCCGTCGTCGCCTATTGTCGCGGCGCCACCGAGATGCGCCGTCGGGTCGACGGTGGATGGTGCAGTGAGCGACTGCATCCCGGCGACGTTTCGCTGCTGACCCGGGCGGCCGCTTCGCACTGGATTTGGCCCGGCGAGATCGAGGTCGTCCATGTCTATCTGACTCGCGATGAACTTACCGCCGCCTGCCGGCAAATGTATGACCGCGACGTCGAGGCTGTCGAACTGCGCGACGAGGTCAAGGCCGACGATCCGGCCATCTACCGCACCGCGATGGCGATCGCCGCCGAGGCTGCCCAGGGTGGTGCCGGCAGTCGGCTGCTGGTCGATGCGCTGTCCATGGAGCTTTGCGTGCACATCTTGCGTCGGCACGCTGACGTGCTCTTCCGTGCACCGACCGACCGTGACGGCCTGAGTTTCGTTCAGCAGCGTACCGTTCGCGACTACATCGCCGCCCACCTCGACCAGGCCATCACGCTGGATGACCTGGCCGCAACGGTTGCGTTGAGTCGCTTTCACTTCGCCCGCCGCTTCCGGCAATCCACCGGCATCACCGCCCATGAGTTCGTGCTTCGCCAGCGGGTGCAACAGGCCAAGGCGATGCTCGACCGAACCGGCACTGCGCTGCCGGACATCGCGGCCCGCTGCGGATTCGCCGACCAAAGCCACATGACCCGGGTGTTCAACAAGTACGTCGGAACCACCCCGGGCAGATATCGGAACGGCGGGCCGGCCAAACCGCACGATCGTGCAATGGCTGAGGTCGAATGTTCAAGCGTGACCGGCGTGGGCCGGGGCACGATCGGTTCGTCAGGTCCCAAGGGCACGACAGGAGAACAGCAATGAAAACAACAGCGGCAGTGGTGCACGGGCCGCACCACCAGTTTGAGTTGATGGAGTTGGACCTGGACGGGCCCGGCCCGGGTGAGGTACTGATCAAGTACACCGCCGCCGGCTTGTGCCATTCGGACCTGTTGCTCACCGACGAGGAGGTGCCGGCCCGGTATCCCATGGTGGGCGGGCATGAGGGGTCGGGCATCATCGAGGACGTCGGACCGGGGGTCACCAAGGTCAAACCCGGCGACCACGTGGTGTGCTGTTTTATCCCGAGCTGCGGGACGTGCCG
>CAZPZQ010000009.1:0-5725 GCA_964590745.1 uncultured Mycobacterium sp.
GGCGGCATCCCCGGCGGACCCACCGGCTGGGGCGGCCCCGGCGGCGGCGGTGGCTGCCTGCCCGGGGTGGGCTGCGGCGGCTGGCCCTGATCGGTCATTCCTTCGCGCCCTTGACAATTCGGTTGACAACTCGACTGACATCCTCTTAGCCACCGAAACGCCGGCGGGAAAGGTAGCCGCGATGCTGCTCACGCTCAAAGAGCAAGAACGACTGATGGTTCACCTCGCCGCCGACCTCGCCCGCAGCCGACAGGGTCGAGGCTTGAAGCTTAATCTGCCCGAGGCGACGGCGATCATCACCGACTTCCTGCTGGAAGGTGCCCGGGACGGGCGCCACAAAGCCGACCTGCAAAACGCCGCCCGTCAGGTGCTCTCCCGCGACGACGTGATGGCCGGCGTGCCGGAGATGCTGACCCAGGTGCACGTCGAGGCGACCTTCCCGGACGGCACCAAGCTGATCACCGTCCCGGAACCGATCACATGAGCCGCAAGCCATGAGTCCGGTCCGACACGGCAGTCCGGGCAGCGGCATCGAGGTGCCGCTGGGCTCCGGAAAGGGCAGCGCGCTCGGGGTCACCCAGCCGGGCGCCGATACCTGCGCCAGCTCGGGCGTTCCCGGCGAAGTGCGCTACGGGCAGGGACCGGTGCTGATCAACGAGGGACGCCCGGTCACGACACTGCGGGTGACCAACACCGGAGACCGGCCGGTGACCGTCGGCTCGCACTACCACTTCGCTGAAGTCAACGAGGCGCTGGACTTCGACCGGGCGACCGCCTGGGGCAAACGCCTCAACATCATCGCCGGCGGCATGGTGCGCTTCGATCCCGGCATGGTGCAGCAGGTGCAGCTGGTGCCGTACGTCGGCGACCGCATCGCCGCCGGCTTCCGCGGCCGATGCGGCGGACGCCTGGACGGCTGAGCATGGCTGAACTCGACCGCGCGACTTACGCCGCTTCGCTCGGGCCGACCACCGGCGACCAGTTGCGGCTCGCCGATACCGACCTGTTCATCGAGATTGAAGACGACCTGTGCGTAGGCGGCGACGAAGTTATCTTCGGCGGCGGCAAGTCTGGACGCGAATCACAGGGGCAGTCGCATCGCACCCGCGCCGAGAACACCCCAGACCTGATCGTCACCAACGTCATCGTCTTCGACCACCAGCGAATCATCAAGGCGGACGTGGGTATTCGTGACGGCCGGTTCGTTGCGATCGGCAAATCCGGCAACCCCGACATCATGGACGGCGTGCACCCGGATCTGGTGGTGGGGCCGTCGACCGAGCTGACCAGCGGCACCGGCCTGATCATGACGCCGGGCGCGATCGACACCCACGTGCATTTCGTGTCACCGGACATGTGCCGGGTCGCCCTGGAAGCCGGCATCACCACCGTCGTCGGCGGCGGCAACGGACCCACGGACGGGTCCAAGGCCACCCTGGCCACCTCGGGCAGCTGGTGGCTGCAGCGGATGTTCGAGGGTTTCGATCCGTGGCCGGTCAACGTGGCCTTCCTGGCCCGCGGCAGCACCGTGTCCGCGGAGGCATTGTCGGAACAGCTGCGGGCCGGCGCAGCGGGCATCAAGGTGCACGAGGACTGGGGCGCCAGTCCCGCGGTCATCGACACCGCGCTGCGGGTCGCCGAGGACACCGGGGTACAGGTCGCCATTCACAGCGACACGTTGAACGAAACCGGGTTCGTCGAAGAACTGATCCGCACCGTCGCGGGCCGGACATTTCACAGCTACCACACCGAGGGTGCCGGCGGCGGGCACGCGCCGGACATCATCCGGATGGCCGGCGAGCCGTACGCGTTGCCGTCGTCGACCACACCGACCAGGCCGTTCACCGTCAACACCGTCGACGAGCAGCTCGACATGGTGTTGGTCGCCCACCAGCTGAACCCCACCATTCCCGAAGAGCTGGGCTTCGCCGAGAGCCGGGTGCGAGCCGGAACCATTGCCGCCGAAGACATCCTGCAGGACATGGGCGCCATCTCGGCGATGTCCTCAGACGCCCAGGCCATGGGACGGCTCAGTGAGACGGTGCTACGCACCTGGCAGACCGCACATGTGATGAAACAGCTGCGCGGCCCGCTGTCATCGAGTGAACGAGCGGATAATGATCGCGCGCGACGCTACATCGCCAAATACACCATCTGCCCGGCCGTCATCCACGGCCTGGACGGCGAAATCGGCTCGATCGAGCCGGGCAAACTGGCCGACTTCGCGCTGTGGGCCACACCGCTGTTCGGCGTCAAACCCACCATGGTCTTCAAGGGTGGCATGGCCGCGCTGGCCATGCTCGGCGATCCGACCGCTTCGGTACCCACCCCCAACCCGGTGCTGCCCCGGCTGGGATACAACACGCACACCCGCGCCGCGGCGGCCACCAGCGTCGCATTCGTATCGCAGCCGGCGATCGACGACGGACTGGCCGACCGGCTGAGCATTAACCGGAGACTGGTGCCGGTCAAGAATATTCGCGGGCTGGCCAAACCGGATCTGCCGCTCAACGATGCACTGCCGAAGATCGAGGTCAACCCCGACACCTTCGAAGTTCGCATCGACGGCGAACCGGCCAACCACGATCCGGTCACCGAATTGCCGATGACGCAACGCTATTTCCTGTACTGACTGCCGTGGCTGACAAACGTAACCCGCCTCCTCATCGAACGCCGATCAGCCGCCTGCTGTTGTCGCTCAAAGGCGGGCGCGCGCCTATATCCCTCCGACCCGCGACCCGGCCTACGGACGAGGCACAGCAGGAACGCCACGCACCATGAGCCGCGCCGCACTGTTGCTGCTCGCCGACGGCCGGCTGCCGGCCGGCGGCTACGCCCACTCCGGCGGCCTGGAGGCGACCATCAACGCCGGCCGGGTCACCAACCTCGTCGGCTTGGAGACCTTCCTGCGCGGCCGTGCGGCAACCACCGGGCTGGTGTCGGCCGGCTTCGCCGCCGCTGCCTGCCAGCTGTATCCGACCGGAACGGCCGACCAATTCGACCTCTTGGCCGCAGAATTGGATGCTCGGACGCCGTCCCCGACGCTGCGGGAGGCCTCCCGCACCCTGGGCCGGCAACTGCGCCGGGTAGTGGAAAGGATAAAGCCCAGCGCCGAACTGGATCGGCTGGGCCGCGCACCCCACCAACCGGTGATGCTCGGCGCCGCCGCAGCACTGCTCGGGGCTGAACCGCACGACGCCGCGCTGGCCGCGCTGCACGAGGCGGTGACCGGCCCGGCCACCGCCGCGGTGCGACTGCTGCCCGTCGACCCGTTCGATGTGCACGCAGTATTAGGCGGCCTTACCGGCCTGCTGGATGAACTCGCCGCGACTGCAACAGGTTATGCGGCAGCCGATCTCGGGCAATTACCCGGCGCTGCCGCTCCTCTGCTCGACATCGCCGCCGAGCACCACCGACAGGCGGAGGTGCGGCTCTTTGCTTCTTGATGCACCACCGGCGGGCCGGATGTGCGCCCGATCCTGCGTCGCCACCGCACGACGGCCGGACCGCGCGGCCCGAACCCAAGTCAGCACTTGGCACGCCGAGGCGCCGCTGCTGCTGAAAGCGACCCGACAGAAAGAACCCGAACCATGGCCGCAGCTCACCGAGCCGGCCCGGGTGTCGCTGACCGCCGGCGCGGCCGGACCGATCGGCGGCGACGCCTACCGCCTGGACGTCGAAGTCGGCGCCCACAGCACCCTGGTGCTTACCGACGTCTCCCCGACGCTGCTGTTGCCCGGCCCCGGATCTGACCCGCCGCCCTCGTCGTACACCATCCGTGTCGACGTACGCCAGCACGCCACTCTGATCTGGCTGGCCGAACCGTTGATCGCCGCCAACGGCTGCAACCATGCCCATGACATTCGTGTCGACTTGCACCCGTCGGCGCGGTTGGTGATGCGCGAAGAGCTGCTCGTGGGCCGCCACCGCGAAGGCGGCGGAGCGGTGCGCCAACGCATCAGCGTGCACCGTGCCGGTCAACCACTGCACCGGCAGGACCTTTCGGTCGGTCGCGGTGCCATCGGATACGACGGCCCAGCGGTACTGGATTCAGCTCAGGCGGTGGGATCGGTGCTCATCGTCGACCCGCAGTGGGAGGATAAACCGCCGCGCGAGTGGGTAATCTCCCCGGGCGCCGCGCTGTTACCGCTGGCCGGGCCGGCGGTGCTGATCACCGCAGCGGCAGCAGACAACCTGGCGCTGCGGACTGACTTGAACAGCGGCCTCGAACGGCTCGGCCCCCCGTGGCAGCCGAGTTGGCGGACACGGTAGGAGAAGTCGAGATGCACCAGCCCCAGCCCCAGCACCAGCCGAGATCTGCCCGGGCGCTGCGGCTCGGGGTGGCCGGACCGGTCGGCACCGGCAAAAGCTCACTGATCGCGCTGCTCTGTCGCAGCCTCGGCCAGGAATTTTCCATCGGAGTGATCACCAACGACATCTACACCGATGAGGATGCGCGGCTGCTCCGGTCGCTGGGGGTGCTGCCGGCCGAGCGGATCCGCGCGGTGGAAACCGGCGCCTGCCCGCACACCGCCATCCGCGACGACATCTCGATGAATCTCCTCGCGACCGAAGACCTCGAAGAACAGTTCGCGCCACTGGATCTGGTACTGATCGAAAGCGGCGGCGACAACCTGACCGCCACCTTCTCCCCGGGGTTGGTGGACGCTCAGATCTTCGTTCTCGACGTCGCCGGCGGCGGCGACGTCGCCCGCAAGGGCGGACCCGGGATCACCCGGGCGGATCTGCTGGTGATCAACAAAACCGACCTGGCGCCCTATGTGGATGTCGACGTGGAGTGCATGCTCGCCGATGCCCGATCAGCCCGCGACGGCGCGGAAGTGCTCGCGTTGTCGCGCAATGTGCCCGAGTCGATCGCACAACTCGCCGACTGGGTGCGCAAGTTGCAGGCCAGCCACCGGTCGGGCGGGCACACGCCCGTCGACCCCGGGCCGATGGCCCCACATACCCACCCGCACTGACGCCGGGCGTCCGGTCTCCAAGAACGGCGGGGCAGCGATCGCGGTCGTTGGGTGGCCTTATTTCCGCTTGGGGCGGAACTGCGTGAGCACGGCCGCCGTGGCGAGTGCCGAGAGTGCTGCAATGATCCCCATGAAAAGCTCTGCGGGTTCAGCTTTGTGGTCAGGGTGGTTGATGTCGTCGCGGGACAGGCTGGCGATATCAGTCATGAGAGCCTCATTTCCGGTAGTCAGTACCAATTGGGGTGCGATGAGAACTGTCAGCTGCGGGCGACGGCCGCGGCCATCCCGACACAGAGTTGATCCTCAACCATCCCGATGGTGAAGTCATGCACTTTGGTTTTCTCGCCGAGCGCTTTGCGCAGGTAGTAGAAGAGGTAGTTGCCGAACATCGATGCCCCGAACGCCAAAGCAGCGCCCAGCGCCGTCGAGTTTTGTTCCTGATACTCACTGCCCAACGCGGCTCCGGCAAGCGCGGCGACTCCGGACCGCCCCAAGATTCCGCCGTCGGTGTGTGTCATCTGCGGTTTGAGCTGAATTCGTGGGATAGTCCGCGGCCACTTGTCAGCAACGTATTCGTTGACGCCCAAAAACGCCCAGCCCAGCCGCGCCCACCTAGTGGAAAACAACGGCCAGCTCTTCCACGGGCTATGGGCCGGCGCCTTGTCGTAGCTGAACACGACCGCAGCCGGTGCGGTCCAGGATCGCATACCGGCGATCAAACCCAAACCCAGCGTCCGAAGAAC